>NZ_JAEMUE010000079.1:0-12338 GCF_018342435.1 Neochlamydia sp. AcF65 | reverse complement strand
ATCCTTAATTTAACTCCTAATATGAGGCATATTTTGCAGGTTTTAGGCCCTCCTTTTCAGAAATTATATGCTAATGGAAATTAACTTGCGGAATGTGGGTTCCATCTTAGCAACTAGTAAGATGGATCCTACTGCTTTTCCTACTCATGAACTGTCCAAGACATATAAAGGTTGAGCACTGAGCAGAAAAAGGATTTGGGTTCTTGAAAAGTCCTGCTTTCTTTGTCTTTTCTTTCTTTTTAAAAATGCCAGAAAGAAGAGAGGTCCTTTTAATGGTCATGGCTCTAGGCCTTTTAGGCTATTCTGCGCTTAAATAAAAATCCGAAAAAAATTTATGCGAAAATGGGGAGAACTTCTTCAATCAACTTAAGAAACCTACGCAAAAGCCTGCAACACGCTGGTTTTTTCTGTTTCCTAGGTCTGCATATGCTTTTTATAGGCCATAAAATATTGCAAATTACCAATTTGAAAGCATACCCTAGAATTATCCTTAAGATGCTTAAGGCTCCTTACCAAAAATCCTGCTATTGTGAAACATGGTAAGAAATCACGAATAAAAAAAAGAGCCTTCAGCTTAATGCTGAGGGCTCTTTAAAGATGAAAATTCTATTATATATTAGACTTTAAGCCGCAGGAGCAAATAATCCCAGCTTCGCTTCTTGCTCTTCTTTATATGTCTCGTGCCTAAATGAATAGTAGAGACGAGCCATGCCTACAGCAGAAGTAGCAAGCCAAGCAGCTCCCAAAGCAATGAAAAACGTAGGTGTATTGAGAGTAAGTGCAAAACCTACCAACCCCATGGCAATCGCTGCAATTTTAACTACATTGAAAGCAATAGAGAGCCAATCTTTTGTCTTACTTGCCTGATAATCTCTTACCAGCTGATCTTTTTCAATAATTCTTACTTCGCAATCTTCCAGCTTCTTGCCAGCAATACTATCAAACAGAGTTGCATGCCTTGAATGGGCAAGCGCATTATATTTGCTAGCCAATTTTTCACGAAGGCTTAAGAATTTCTTGTCAAGATTGCCTAAATACTCCTGCTCTAAAGCATCTGCCGATGTTTCTCCAAATTTCTCTTTTCCAAATTTTGCTTTTAACTTAGCAGCTTTTTCTGGCTCATTTGAACTCAAGAATTTAATCGCACGTTTTTTAATCTCCCACTTATTCAATCTAAGCTTCTCTATTTCGCTGGTTACATCGCTATTTTTTTTCTGTAGCGCTAAAGATGTGTCTACCAAGCTTAAAGAAGAGCTAATAATTCCTAGTGTGTCTTTAATTACACGGAGGGGTGAGAGTAAGCTAAGCACCCTAAAGAACGGAAGTCTATTTAGCTGAACTGATATTTTAGCCAAATTCAACAGCCCCATGTTTACCAAAAACTGCCCTGTTCCAATTCCTCTAGAAACACTTCCAAATGCCTTGCTAGCAACTTTCCAAGAGGAATCTTTTTGCCAGCCTTTAGTGACCCAGTATTTAGTATCGCCAAAAATTCCTCCCACATCTAAAACAGTATCTACTACATCAAAATGATTGTAGAGATTGTTAAAACCAGGTGTTTGTGCTTTAAAAGCATACTTAGCAAAATAAATGGAAGATTTTGCTAACTTGCAAACTGATTGAATACTCTCAGAAGTGGAAAAAGAATAAGCATAAAAAGCTACAATATGTCTTACAGTATTACTAAAATTTTCAAACACTTTCTTAGCGCAATTAGTAATTTTATTGCGAGAAGAAGCTGCTAAATTATTGGCAGGCTTATGCTGAGGAGCAGGAACTTGCTCAACTGTAACAGTATGTCCATCTAGCTGACCTGAGATAAAATCTTCCTCTTCTCCGTAGTATGGCTCTGATTGCTGGACGCCTTGTGTGGATGACAATGTATTCATAATTATTTTCCTTGTTTAGAGTTTATTATTAACATTTTATTTATGCTACCTCCAGCTTATGGAGTTATCCAGCTGCCTGCATCTGGCCTTTTGCTCTGGAGATTTACAAGGCGATAGTTATAAATCGCTTCCAAGAGAAAAGCTGCCAATCCACAGCCTGCTGCTGCACAACCCATTGCTGCTATGCCAGGCACTGTTATATGTCCTGTGATAGCTAAAATCTTCAGAGTAATCTCAGCTATATAAGAAGCCAAATTTATTATACTTAAAGCTATTTTGTAGGTTGGCTTGCTGCCCACAACATTAGCTAAATGTTTAAATTCATTAACAGATAGACATAAAATTGCCAATGCCTCAACTCCTTGTAAACCTATTACTAAGGAGATTTTTGCAACCATTGGACTCATTTTTCTTAAGCAATTCGTAAGGTAAGTAAGAAGCTTTTTGTTAGAATTTGCTAACTTAGAAAAATTTCTACCTACCGTTGCTTTTATTTTTAAAAGGTTAATGAGTGCTAATTCATCCAGCCAAAGAAATAGGCCTCCTATATCAGCTACAAAAGAACCTATGCTTGCAAATAGAGAGCATTTGTTAAAAACCTTTTTACTTTTACTGTTCTCCTCTATCTCAAGGTATCGCTTATTAACTAAATCATTAGCATCTACAGCCAGATCACCTAAGGTTAGTAGGCTATCAGCGGCACTAAGAGCTCCCAATAAGCGTGTCCCTTGAAAAGTATTACCTCTTATACAAGCTAATCCTGTCAGCAAATGAATGCTCAATTTGAAAACTTTTCCAAAAAATAAGCGCTCAGCAAAAACTTGAGCAATTACTTGAAAAAGATCGCTAAAAAAAAGCTTTAATTCAACCCAAGTAGATTTTATCTCGTACCCTAGCAAAGTATCTTTTGCTAGCGAAGAGTCACGAGAAGGTAAAAATGTTAAGTTTAAGGTTGCGCTATTTATTGCTTGCATCCTTTTCTCTCATGAAAAATCTATTAAGAATCCTCACTATACCAAGGTTGTTTATTTACCTAAAGAGAAAATAAATTTTAATGCGAAAAACTACAATAATTAAAGCATAAACAAATGAAATAGACATTAA
Source organism: Neochlamydia sp. AcF65 (assembly GCF_018342435.1). Classification (NCBI taxonomy): domain Bacteria; kingdom Pseudomonadati; phylum Chlamydiota; class Chlamydiia; order Parachlamydiales; family Parachlamydiaceae; genus Neochlamydia; species Neochlamydia sp. AcF65. The sequence continues at coordinate 9,345 of NZ_JAEMUE010000079.1, read as the reverse complement.
AAACTAGCAGGTATTTTAAAACCAAAAACTATAAAACATGGCTAATAAATTATAAAAATGACGATCGTTACCTAAATAAAGTTTAAAGGTATATTTATCCTTATTATTCATCGTTTAATCCTGTCTTAAGACAAGCTAAAAACTCCTTCTCATTACCTATCGAATTTGTTTTCATGGAGAAATAAAGCTATAGATTGAGGAAGAGCACTTATCATTAAATTTCTAGAAGGGGGAAAAACCTATGAGTGAAAAATATAAAATTAGCGTTTATTGGAAGAAAATCTTTTCTTGCAAAGCGCCAGGAAGAAGAAATAGGGTTTATAAAGGCATAAGGATCATGCATAGAGGGACCTCACCGTAAGAACAACTTTTTATTAGAAAAAATTATCCGAAAGATCAAGGGTCAGAGAATAAAAAGCCCGCAAAAGAAGCGGGTCCCGCTTTTAGCAATAATAGAAAGGATGAGCTTAAATTACTTATAGTAAGTAAAGCACTTTTCACAAATAGCTACTAGAGGATAGCTGCTAGCCGAGGGATAGAGGAATAAAAGAGTATAGCGCGCCTAAAAAAATTATTTATTTTTTAGTAATAGGTGTGAGCAAAAATGCAATTGGAACTTTAAAAAGCTTAGCCACAGCAAGCGAAGAAGATAGCATAGCGTACGCTGTAACAAGGAAATTTACAGCTATGAGATTTTAGTTTAATTAGGCAAAAGTTTTGAAGGATGTACGTGCGGGCATACTTAGCGAAGAAAAAATTCTAAACTAGCTTAGCGAGCCTTTAAATATGAATTCAACATTATCAGAAGGAACAAAAATCACGATAAATTTCTTAGCCTTAGGGAAGAGATCTTCTTCTTACTCGCTCTGTAAATCCAAGTTGGCAAATTTATATAAGCAGCTTTTAGACTCTCCTTCTCTATGAGCTTAACTTTTATCGATTAAAAAAGTAGCCAACTTAAAAAATCTAGCAGGATTTCCTAATAGTTATTTGTGGGCCACCCAATGATCAGCCTTTTCTTCTTAAATGCCTTTTTCACTCTGAAAGCTTCATGCCATAATGTGGGCTAAATGATTAAATTTAGCTAATAAAATTATTCCTAATTTTTTAAATCCTAAAATCCATCTTTTTATCCTTAGGAAGGCCGCGAATTAACTCTTCAGCAAGCATAGCTTTCTTACCTTCAAGCTGGAGTTCAAGAATGCGAAGGGCTCCTTGTCCACAAGCAACTATTAACTCTTCTGTATCAGTAGGCAATAAGGTCCCAGCGGGCCCTCCTTGATCGTCTAGATAGAGGGTGGAATTAATTTTCAGACGTTTTTTTTGCCTCCCTATATTTACATAGCACCAAGCACCTGGGTGAGGATATACGCCTCTAACAAGGTTATGAATGGCTTTAGCTGGAGCACCCCAGTTAATCTCACAATCCTCTAACTCTATTTTTGGGGCGAATGTTGCCTGAGAATGATCTTGCTCCATATGCTCCACACTACCTTGCTCAAGTTGATAAAGCACTTCTACCAAAGTTTTGCTTCCAGCCTCGCATAGTAAACGTTCTAGCTCCCCATAGGTAGTATTAGGACCAATAGGGACTTTAACCATTTTAATAATATCCCCAGCATCCATTTTTCTTACCATATACATAATGGTAACACCTGTTTCTTTTTCTCCTTTGATGATACTATGTTGGATGGGAGCGGCTCCGCGATATTTTGGTAGCAAGCTTGCGTGAACGTTGATGCAGCCTTTAGAGGGTATGTCCAGAACATGTTGCTTAATAATCTCGCCATAAGCAACGACTACGAATAAATCAGCATGATAGGCTTGTAAAATCTCAGCAAATTCAGGGGCAGAAACTAAGGCAGGTTGATGAACGGGTAGAGGAGGATTCTGCGATTGAGCAATACGTTTGACAGGTGTAGGTACTAAATCGCTTGAACGCCCTTTAGGCTTATCGGGTTTAGTCACTACTGCACAAATATGAATCTTATGATTGAGAAGATATTCTAGGATATCTGCTGCAAACTGAGGAGTCCCAAAATATACAATTCTCATCCCTACCTCTTAAAAAAAAGCTGTAAACGCTTGTGGCTATTTTTAAAACAGCCCATCCTCAAAGGGTTTATCTTTCAATCTTAGCTATAAGCTCAGTTTCAGCCTCTTTTTCAGCTTGAGCTACCTCATCATCAAAATTTGTGATTCCTTCCAATCCTAGTAAACCACGCTTAGAGGAACGGCAAAACTCTACAAAATGAAGAATTTCTGGAAGAGGTTCAAGTTCTCTTTCAATTTGGAGCAGCGCTTCTTCAAGACATGCTTTAGAACGGTAAACTATTTTAAAAGCTTTTCCGAGCTCTTGGCGAATCTTTAAAGAAAAACCATGCCTTTTTAACCCCACAATATTGATTCCACCAAATTTGTAAGGAATGCCTGCTCCTATAGTGTAAGGAGGAACATCACGGGTAATACGGCTCATTCCTCCGACCATTGCATACTTACCAATCCTGGAAAATTGATGAACAGGTACAAAACCGCTTATAATAGCACAATCTTCTACAATCACATGGCCTGCAAGGGTAGCATTGTTACTCATAATCACTCGATTGCCTACTATACAATTATGGGCAATATGGCAATAAGCCATGATCAAGCAATCATCGCCTATCTCTACCGATGTATTTTCTCCACACGATGAATTGATTGTTACAAACTCACGGATTTGGCAATTTTTACCAATCTTAACAAAAGTGGTCTCACCTTTATACTTTAGATCCTGTGTTTGAGTGCCTATGCTAGCAAAGGGATAAATAGTGGTTCCTGCGCCAATAATCGTATGGCCGTCAATGTAAGCATGAGACTTAATCGTTACACCCTCTTCTAACTTCACATGAGCTTTAATAATCGCGTAGGGCTCTATGGTAACTTTATCTCCAATAATAGCTCCTGGTTCAATTACGGCGGTAGGATGTATGTTCGATTTTTTCATATTCTCTTTACTCAAAATAATTTTATAAAAGCTTTCTACCCTATTATAACTGACTTTTGTCTACTAGCGCAAAACCGATTTCAGCTTCTGCAGTAATTTTATCATTCACTGTAGCCGTCGCTTGCATCCGTCCTGCTTTGGAACTTAGATGAATACCTTCTACTTTGAGTATTAAAACGTCCCCTGGCTTAGCTGGATTGCGAAATTTAGCATTATTGACAGTCAAAAGCACGGCTATCTTATCATGATAGCCCTTCATATGAATCAATATGCCACCCAATTGTGCTAAAGCTTCTATCATTAGTACACCTGGCATAATAGGAGTATCCGGAAAATGACCTTGAAAAAAAGCTTCATTAAAAGTCAGGTTTTTCTGTCCTACGATTAAGCCCTGCTCTATATTAATATCAAGCACTCGATCTACCAGCAAAAAGGGAAAACGGTGAGGCAAGATTTCTGCTATTTGTTTAATATCAAGTGATTTTGGATAATCAGCTACATGAACTTCCATTAAGCACACTCCGTAATAGAGTTTAATAATTCTTTTGCAAAAGCGCAGTTAGATGCATGACCTGCCCTAAGAGCAATTACGTGCGCCTCAAATTCAATTCCTACAAGAGACAAGTCTCCAATCATATCTAAAATTTTATGTCTTACCATCTCATCGGGAAAGAAAAGCCCCCCCTTACTAAAAGCTGCTTCTTCATGAATAATTACTGCATTATCCAAGCTAGCGCCCTTAGCTAAGCCGTGATCCAATAGGTAAGCCACTTCTTTATAAAGAGCAAAGGTACGACATGAAGCAATTTCATGCTTAAAATTGTAACTGTTTACTTCTAACGAATAAAATTGGCAATTTAAGAGCTTAGAATGTGGATAATTTAAGGTATAACTGATCCGGTATCCATCATAAGGAAAAGCCATAATATATATATCTTCTTGCGTCCAATGAATAGGATTTTGGATTTTAATTATAGGCTTTTGTTCTCCTTGCTCAAGGATCCCGACTTCTTCGATCATATTCACAAAAACATCGGAGCTTCCATTAGCAGCGGGTGGTTCAATTCCTTTAATCTCAATACATAAGTTATCAATATTATTGGCTCGCACAGCGGCAAGAACATGCTCAATGGTATGAATCACTACATTGTTAATCCCTATAGAGGTACTACGGCTTGTTTCATAGACATAATTAACAGAAGCTGGAATCATTGGTCGATCCGGCAAATCTACTCGACAAAATGTAATACCAGTATTATCTGGAGCAGGCACAAAGGTAATTTGTACTTCTTTTCCAGTATGAATGCCAATGCCTGAGAACGAAATAGAATCTTTTAAGGTTCGCTGCTGACGGTATTTTGATATCAAGTTTTGTTTTAAACCACTCACAATTTAGCTCTCTTACGCAATGGAAATGAATGAATTAAGGAACAGGGGCATTCTACTTTAACTTGTAATTTTTAGCAAGTAAAAGCTACTTTCTACAAACAATTCCGTCTAATAAAATATTTAAAAATATTTACTAGGTAATTCTAAGAGTTCCTTATCTAAAAGCAAGAGGATACCTTAAGATTTGATAGCAAAGCAAAGAAAAAGAACTTCTTGATTGTCGTCTAAAAGGCAAAAAATTCAGGTTTTTAATAAGCCAATGGATGGTAAACTCAACAATGTAAACCCTCAGAATTTCGTGTATGCCTTCCTGCGGAAGGAAAAGAGCAGCGTAGAGAAGCTTCAAGGCATTGAGAAAAGTATAAATATTATTATTCCACACTTTATAGCAGGCTTCACGGAAAGTTTTATGCATTAGAGAGCCAAAGTCTTATGACCTTGGCTCTTACATTAGAAAGAAAATTAGCCTTTATCGGGAGCAGCAAAAGGCACAACAGTGTTTGTTACCCCAATAATTTGAGCACCAGGTATACTAAATTCTCCATTATTGTCAGTTGCGGTAAATGTGTCTTTTGAACTTGAATTGCTATAAGATCCTTTGATAGAAAAAGGGCCTATTCCTACAGATAGATTTGTTTTAAGAGCTGTCTCAATTTTTTTAGAATCACTTTCACTCCATTTGCCAGAAATTTTAATATCCTTAGCAATGACAAAGGCTGTCGAGTAATAAGGTAATATTTTAGATATTGAATCCTTATCTGCAGCAGGAAAAATTCCTCCAGATATTATTCCTGCTGGTTGACCGCCTAAATTCCAGTTTTTAAGAGCAAAAAGTACAGTGTTCATCCAAGGCCTTAAGATTGGAATTGTTCCGATTTTAAAATCAAACCTAAACTCACTAGTTTCTATATGAGATCTCTCTTCCCTATCCTCTTTTCTGAAGCTACCTTCAGTAGAAAAAAGTCCATATTGAAACGAGCCTCCTCCACCATATTGTGTATCTTTAGTCGTATCCTCTCCTGATGCCTCTTTAGAGGTAAATGAAAACTGAGAATACCCACTATCATCTTCATACCAATTAGAAGGGAAACCATATGAAATATGAAACGGCATTTTATCGATTTGGCCTGTCTGTTCGCTTTTTGTATAAATGTTTTTTGAATCATTAATAACATATGTTACAGCATCATTCCCATAAGCCTCAAGGATATCCAAAGCTTGTCTTACAAATTTATATTTCTTTACTTCATCTTCAGCAATATCAATGGCAAGTTGTAATTGAAGAGAAAGAACTTGCCATTTTCTTTGATCTTCAAGCTTGCTTAAATTGTAGCGATTTTTAGTATTGAGATAATCAATATATGCTGAAGTGCGACGTGTTCTAGCTTGTGTATATGCTGTATAATTAGGGGAGGTTTCTTTTATCACAGTCTCTTTTCCAGTAAATGGATTTTTCTCTACTCTTTCGACATATAAATAACTTAAAGCTTTTTTTAAAATTTCTTCGGATTGCTTATCTGGCTGTTGAGAGGAGTTAGCCCCATTTATTATGGTACGGTATGCATTATCAATACTTTGAATGGAGAGTTTACCGTTTGGACCAAAATTCGCAGATGCAATTCTTGCAAACTCTTCAGTTGTTCTGAAATCTCCTCCTGGATACATGGGGCTTATGGGAGGGTTATTTTTATAGCTTTCTAAATTAATAGGCATGCCATTTGGGATAATTTGAAGGTAGCCATCCTTCTTATCAATAAGAGGTGTTCCCCCTGCAGGCGTATATGTAAGTAATTTATTAATTTTGTCGTAGAGAGCATGAACAATTTTCATGGTCTGTTGGCTTTTAGGATCCTCGGCTCTTAAAATGAATCTAGAGGAGAAAACCTTAATATTTTGTTCCAGGTTTATATACTTAGTGTTCGTCTTAATAACATTTTTTTTAAACTGATAAATATGGGAGATTGTCGTGTGCGGCTGCTTAAATGTAGTGTCTCTTAGCATAACCTCAATTTTTGGCCTATATCCATTTCTTTTTAAAGCTTCTAAGAAAGAAGCTTTTTCGTGAATTGAATTAGTGGCATTAGAAAGACTAATTCCTAAGTTTTCCAATAGCTTTCTAAATTTAATAGGAGCGACTAAACCCTTTTGATCTATAGCGACAATTTGGCCAACATTTTCGCCAAATTGGTTTTTTTTTTCTGTCATTGCTAAGCCAAAGGCAACAACCTCATTACTACAGGGAATGAAAGCTTTGATTGATGTATTCATGGCAATCTCCTTTTTTATGAGTTTTTATTCTTTGAAAGCTCTCTAATGGACTTCAAAGAACATAACCAAGAATAAAAACTTTTTTTATAAACAACAATCTTTTTTTAAGATTTTTTTTTACTCTCCGTTTCATAGGTTAAATTCTTTTCGCATATAATTCCTGAAAAGGAGAGCCTAAAACCTGCAAAATATGTTGTCTGGTAAGTTTTAAATTAAGGACTAGCTCCCACATATCCTCAGGTTTATGCCTTATCAGCAGGAATACTCCTTCAAATAGTGAGAAAATCCAACGCATGGTAAGTGGTTGAGCTAGCTCGCCTAATCGGTTAGAGATGAAAGAAGATAATTCTTTTAACTATTGACGCTAATAACCCAGAGCAAGGTTATAAACCAGCTAACAGAACAAATGATCATAATAAAAGCGATAATTCTTTCCTCATTCTTAAGGAAGATAGAAGAGTTCATGAATAAAAGGTCCTTTAGAAAGCAAAATCCTCTTTCAATCGATTGCTGACCTTTATATTATGGGGAGCACTAATACTCGATGATATGCTTTTTTGTTCTTGACAGCTAGGCAACTTTTCTTGATGACTCAAAAGTTACATTTTCTTGTACTGCATCTAAATGTTTACGAGAAGGCTTTAAAACAAAGATTTCATCTAGCCTCTTTTCGAAATCGCGGAAGAGTTCTTTTGAATTTTCATGCTCAACAATTTCTCTTATGACTTGGCACAAAGCATCCACTCTAGACTTTTCTACTAGGCTCCCCAAGGTTGCTAAAGGGAGTTTGTTCTTAATGAAATTTGTTTGAGACAAATGAAAAAGAAAGCAGTGGTCAAACAGCCGGCTTAGAATCAAAGATCGCTCCGATCCCTCAACGCCGCACTGTTTGGCCAAACTGCAAAACCCACAATGACTACTCCAATCTTCAATAAAAACCTCCACTAACCATCTTAAAGTATATCCTTGCATCACATCTTTCATATTCCATGAAAGATTTGCAGCCATAAGATAGCGATACTCATTTTCGCCCTCATATTTAAGGACTATTATTAATCGTTTTTTGTGATGAGAAAGAACATACAATCTTGCTCCCCCGGCTTGCACCACATTTTTTTTATCACCGCGAATGAAAATTTCCTGCTTTCAGCCTTTATAGAAGGCAAAGAATTCTTGCCATGACAGAGATTTTTCACCCTGCATGACTTTTTGATTCTTTCTTAGTTGAGTAATAATTTGCACTCCAGGCCAAATAATCTCTATTCCATCTACAAACAAACTATTTCCGTAAAGAGCATCGGCAAGTACACAACTGACTTTAAAAACAGGAAATTCACAGGCAAAATTTTTGAGTAATTGCAGAGCTAGTGTATATTTTTTTGGATATCCTAATAACCTTTTAGGCTCTTTTGGACGGTCTTTTTTAGCAACACTCAATTTTTTTAGCTTCTTCACTTCCTGTTGCCATTGTGTGAGTTTGAGATCGGGAGAATAAAAGGCAAAAGAGACGAGAAGGCAAAATTTTTTAGTCACTAGCTGAAGAAATACTATATTTTGATCACAAAAATAGCCTCTCGTTTTTTTATCACGGATTTTATGTAAATAATGCAACTTTTTCCGAATTTTTCGATCTACAGTGATTTTTATCATCGATAACCAGAATGCCTTCTGTAATGCCATGTTTACCCAGAACGGCGAGAACACTACAAATTAGCAGCCTATTCCAAACAATCTTAGCACGTCTAAACATGGCCGATAAAGCCATCTTCTTATAGCTTTTAAGCCGAGCCCTTTCAGATTTAGCCCAACAGATTGAATTGGTAATGAATATCCCCATCAAACAAAAAGCCAGCCAACACCATTGAATTTTAGATAAGCTATTGCGGGAATTTTCTTGTTTGAGAGCCACTCCAAGTTGATTTAAATATTCTTTAATAAAGGGAAGTGTTTAGGAAAACATAGACAAAAAAATATTTTTAATGAGTTGATAATACCATTTAAACGAACTCCGTAAGTAGCAGCTATTGAGAATTGCAAACAGCCTTTTTCTAAATTCAAATAAGGAGGATAATTTAGGGAGAGAAAAGGTTTGGAAAGGAGGAAACCATGTTTGTAGCTTTTTATCATACAATAGAGGAATTAAACGCCATGGCAAAAAAGAAAGCCTATGGCAGTTACAGTTGTAAAATAAGAGCAGTGGTGATGGCGATGGAAGGAGAAAGCGCATATCAGATAGGAAAAGCGCTAGGTTATTGTACAAGCGCTATTCAAAAATGGATCCGAAGGTATAATGCTCAAAATTTAGAGGGCCTGAAAGATAAAAGGCCTGTAATAACAGGAAGAAAAAGAGCTTCAACGTTTGAGCAAGAAAAAGCTTTCTTAGAGAGGATAGAAAAAGGGCCTGAACCTGACGAAAGCATCAATGTTTTCCACCTAGTTGATCTGCAAGCTATTCTAAAAAAAGAGTTTGGTAAAAACTTAACCTTGCAAGGAATTTGGACAATCTTACGTCGCAGCCGCTATACGCCTTTGGTTCCTCGTCCTTAAGCATTATAAAGCTAACCTAAGGGACCAAGAAGCCTTTAAAAAAAATTCCAGAAGTCATCACCAGCTTAAACAAACAATTTCCCAAGAAAAACATCGAAATTTGGTTTGAAGATGAAGCACGGCTTGGACAACAAAGCACCTCTACTAAGGTATGG
>NZ_JAEMUE010000078.1:0-6543 GCF_018342435.1 Neochlamydia sp. AcF65 | reverse complement strand
TGGGTTAGATCTTACGCTTTCTCTAAATCTCTCTAAATCAATCTCTTCTTGCAAATCAGCAAAATTTTTATCAGTGGTTTTTCTTCTGGCCATTGTTACCTCCTTCTTTTAGAAAGAAGATAATTCTAGATTTATATAGCATTTGTCAAATCTTTCTCATCAAAACGCCCTGATCTTACATACAGGCTTTGTAGATAAAAGAACTACTCATTCTGATTATAATGCTTTGCATCTAGCGTGTTCACAGGGAAATCCCCACAGTGTTCAACTTCTTCTAAATGCGGGATTCCTGAATGAAGGCCACAAATCTGGTAAATCTAATCTAGAGCTTGCTTGCAAGCATCCAGGTGTAGTTGCTATTTTAAACAATAAGACAGCCGAAAGAGATTTAAGGGTTAGTAAGTTTTATCAAACGTTGAATAATGATGATGTCAATGGTTTACTAGAAATTTTCCCTCAGTTTGATTCTAAGGAGATAATCTTCTCGCCTGATAACTTTTCTAATTATTGGGGAACTTATCTACATTTTATTCTTCAATTTTCTAAAAAGAATAATGTTCGCTTGCTTATAAGCGAATTATTAAAATATCCCGTTCTTATACATAAAGTAAGTGATAGTAATGGAGATACAGTCGCCCACCTGCTTGCCAAAAACAATCTATCTCTTTTGAGCATTCCTGCTAATGAATTAACTATAAAAAACCATAAAGGAAGCACCCCTCTCCATTTAGCAGCGCAATACTGCAATCTTGTAGAGTTAAAAACACTCATTCAACAGCTTAAAAAGAAAGATTTAAATAGAGAAGATAATGAGGGGCGTACCCCCCTCTTTTATGCTATACGGAACAATACTCCAACTACTAAAGAAAACATTCGCATACTTGCTGAACTCGGAGCCAATCTTGAACATTATGACTTTGAGCGGATAACACCTCTAATTTTTGCATGCAAGCATAATAAATCCCTTGCCGTTAATGCTCTCTTAAAATATGGAGCTCGTCCCAATCAAATAGGAACGTTAGAAAAGGTAACGCCTTTATATATCTCTTTGACTTTAGAAAGAGAGGAAATTGCTCGCCATCTGCTTCTCAAGGGGGCTAATCCTCATATTATAGATGAAAAGGAAATTAACATTATTACTCTTCCAGGAGCAAAGCGAGTGCTCAAGCTATTGATAGCACGTCAAGAGACATGTAATAACACCTCTCGCTCAAGCCTAGAACCTGCCCATCTTGCAGCTTATCATGGCCAAACAGATATTTTATCCAACTTAAAACAATTAGGGGTTTCTTTAGATACTCGTGTAGAATTAGAAGCATCAGAAAATTTAAATGATTTACCTAATAATGACAGCCTTTTTCAAGGAGCCACTCCCCTTCATTTGGCCATCTTTAATGGCCAAGCAGAAACTGCCAGATGGCTACTAAAACAGCAAGTTCAAGTCCAATCAAAAACTGAGCACGACTTAGATGTTTTATCATTTGCTGCTATGAACAAAGCTGCCAAGCCGCTCTTAGAGATATTCTATAAATATCGTATTTCAAAAAATGTTGAAAGCCTCAATCAAGCTGCTCGAATAGCAATTTCTCAGGATAATATTGAGGTCGTCATTTATCTCTATCAGCATGGTATCACCCCTAATACTTTATTAAAGCCCTATCATACAGGCTTGCATATTGCTTGTATGCAAGGAGCCTTGCAAAGCACAGCATGGCTCTTACAGAATGGTGCGGATCCATGGGCAAATGGCCCTTTAAACAAAAATGCTTTTGAATTAGCGGCAGAAAATGGCTCTTATACACACTTTCGACTTTTGATTGAATTTGCACGGCCGGATTTAGATGAAGCTAATCACGAAGGTAAAACATTGATGCATTTAGCTGTCGCAGCTAGAAACTTCAACCATATTGTAATTTTAATTTTAAATCATGCCAGCTTAGACATCCAAGATGATACCGGATTAACTCCCTTACATAGTGCAGCTCAAAAAGGTCAAGTAGAAATTGTTCGCTTACTATTAACTTGCGGCGCGAATCAAGAGATTTGTAATTTTGAAGGCAAACGTCCTATTGATTTGGTTGCCGAAGATAACGATACCTTACGTCGTGTCTTCAAAAAATATCAAAAGTTGGATAAAAAAAAGAAGAAAAATGAAACGCTTTTACATCGAGCCGTAAGAAGTAATTACCCGCTAGCTATTCCTCTCTTATCTCGTACGCAATATATCAACGAACAAGACAGTGAAGGCAGTTCTGCTTTACATTTAGCTGTAAGAAAAGGACAAACAGAATCTGTGCGCCGCCTTTTGCACTCTCAATCACCTGTTAATATTGATGTGGATATTTGTGATAAACACTACCGTACGCCTTTATGGTATGCCTGTGTGCAAAAACAACATTTTGATATCGCCAGATTACTCATTAAGGCAGGAGCTCATGCATTATATCCAGATATTTCGGCATTAAATATTATTCAACAGGTAGAGAAAATAAACTTTGAGGGAAAGGAAAAACTTTTAAATCTATTAAATAATGAGGCCAAAAAATTCCTTCATAAAATAGGACCTCTAATATAATCAAAAAAACCCTACGGCTATTAAAAGAGGGAACTTAAGGACAATTGCCAGGCCAAATTTTAGGCTAATATTTAACACGCTGGCCACTTGGGATGAAACAAAAGCAACAAGATAATTGGCTGTTAAAAGACGAGAGATGAAACCAGTAAATTAAGGCTATTAGGTTAAAATATATAAAGGAAATAGCACTGCATAATTTAAGAAAAAACATCCTACTCAGCATTACCCTAGCTACCTCTCTTTATGCTTATATAAACATAAAATAATTAATAAAAAAACACTTTTTTATAAAAAAGAAAGGAAAATAGGCGAAGTGAATCTAAATAAAGGCTGAAGAAATTTTCAGATTTTGCCCCCGTATAATTCATTTTTCACATGGGGCTTAAGCATATATATAGGATAAAAAAAATTTAACTCATTACATAAGGAAATAATTTTATGTCTCTTACCGTTTCTTTTTCTTGCACTCGTATCCGTGCTAAATATGACGGAAAAAAGCTTACTTTAGTCAAAAAAAACTCAAAATTGAACTGGAAAAAAAACCCCGTTTTGATGACTGCCGAGGAAAAGAGAGCCATAAACTTTGAGCATATTATGGCAATTCTTCAAGGAGATTCTCTATTGCCTTCTGCCTTAGCAGGCTTAGATCCAAAGAAATTATCACCAGAAATTTTAGTGCTCGACCGAATTTATAGAAATGCTATTAAGCATTATATAGAAACTTTAAAAGATTCCAGTGGATATGACGAAAAAAACTTAAAAAAATTGAGGAGCCGACATCAATGGACCTGGATTAAAATAGCGGCTACCGGAGCATTTGTTTTAGGCAGCACGGGAGCACTGGGAGGAGCTTTAGCGGGAGGAGGTATAGGAGCAGTTCCCGCCGGAACAATAACGTTTGCATGCGGGTTGTTAGGAAGTAGCTTTTCTGCACGAAAGCTAGTGGACACTTTTATTTTGCGCGAAGGAAGTACACATCGATTAAAGTGGATTCAATCCATAGACCTAGCTGAAAAAAATAGGTTAGAGAACATGCAAGTACATTTAGAATTAAGTGCAGCACGCGTGTTAAAAGAGCTTCAAGAATTAGAAAAAGATGAAGAATGTTCTGTTGATTTATTTAGAACGCTACAGCAGCATTTTTTAGTTAACCAAGCTTTGTTTCCACAACAAGCTTTTATTATAGAAGGCGTAGATATAGCTACTTTTCTCCTTCAGTTAAAAGATAAATTTGCTTTCTCCTAACTATGCCAGAAAAGGAACTTATATGTTTACCCTTTTCCAAAATATATCTAATGATTTTAAAAGTTATTTTCTAATTTATGAGTGGAGAGAGGAGATCTTCTTGCTCCAGAGGCAAAGATAAATGGTGAGAAGCTTACACCTACAAGTGAGGGTTTAAAACGAAAAGCTTTACTTTTAGATACCTTTATAAATGCAAGACCTGAGCTTAAACTAAATGCTTGGAATGTTATTACCACTCTAAACATCTTCTTGCAAAGGACAGTGGAGGGGGTAGGAAGATTGCTTTTAATCGGCAATAATCTTGCAGGTCAGTTAAATAACCTTGCAGTGAAGAAAATTGGCCTTGAATATGAATTAGAGCAACGTATAGATTTCATTGCAACCTTTAAAGAAGTTTGCGCCCTATTTGAAAAGCATGTGCTAGAAGCAGAAAAAGCTGCAAAAGGGGCAAGAAATACTTCTTCTCTTCTATTAATGCAAACATTAGAAAATAAGGAAGATTAAATGGCAATAACTTTAAGTATTACTTCATCTTGTATACTTCCTATCAAAGCATGCTCACAAAAAACTGGGCATGCTTCTCAAGTATTCGTTAGAATTTGTAAAATATGTTCTTATTTAGGTGCCCGCATAAAAAAAATTGCTCTTGAGATTTTTTATTATTTACAAGAATTTTATAAGGATCTTAAGGATGATCTTTCAATTTGGTGGTTTGAAAAAGAAGATCCCATCGATACAGAGGCACGGATAGAATGTGAAAGGCTTAGACCTGAGATTGAAGAATTAAAGCGGAAAACCTTTCTCCTGGATACCTTTATAAACGAAAGGCCAGAGCTAAAAAATAAATGCTTAGAATATTACCATAAATATAAACATTTCTTCATCAAGAATCAAAGGGGTTCTCCAAGAACAAGACTTGCTATTGATCTTGATCTTAATGATCCTGTGGACCAATTAAATATTTTAGGGGTAGAAAAACTTGACCTGGAGTATGAATTAGATCAACGTATAGATTTTATTACAAGCTTTGAAGAAGTTTACGCTTTGTTTGAAAAGCATGTAATAGAAGCAGAAAAAGCTGCAAAAGGCGCAGGAAATGTTTTTCCACTTCTATTAACACAAGCTTTGGAAAATAAGGAAGATTGAATGGCAATAACTTCAAGTGTTACCTCATCTTGTATACTTCCTCTCAAAATATGCGCACAAAAAACTGGGCATGCTTCTCAAGTATTCTCTAGAATTTGTAAAATATGTTCCTATTTAGGTGCCCGGGTAAAAGGAATTGCTCTTGAGATTTTTTATTATTTTCAAGAGTTTTATAAGGATCTTAAAGACGATCTTTCAATTTGGTGGTTTGAAAAAGAAGATCCTATCGATACAGAGGCAAGGTTAGAATGTGAAAGGCTTAGACCTGAGATTGAAGAATTAAAGCGAAAAACTTTACTTCTGGATACCTTTATAAACGAAAGACCAGAGCTTAAAGCTAAATGCTTAGAATATTATCACAAATATAAACATCTTCTTATCAAGAATATTAGAGGCTGTGGGAGAACTGATTTTGATCCTGATAATCCTGTGGATCAGTTAAATATTCTTGCAGTAGAGAAACTTGACCTTGAATTTGAAGTAAATCAACGCATAAATTTTATTACAAGGTTTAAAGAAGTTTACACCCTATTTGAAAAGCATGTAATAGAAGCAGAAAAAGCTGCAAAAGGCGCAGGAAATGTTTTTCCACTTCTATTAACACAAGCTTTGGAAAATAAGGAAGATTGAATGGCAATAACTCCAAGTGTTACTTCATCTTATATACTTCCTATCAAAACATGCCCACAAAAAACTGCGCATGCTTCTCAACTATTCGTTAGAATTTGTAAAATATGTTCTTATTTAGGGGCTCAAATAAAAGGAATTGCTCTTGGTATTTTTCATTATCTTCAAGAATTTTTTAAGGATCTTAAAGACGATCTTTCAATTTGGTGGTTTGAAAAAGAAGACCCTATAGATACAGAGGCAAGATTAGAATGTGAAAAACTCAAACCTGAGATCGAAGAATTAAAGCGGAAAACTTATCTTCTAGATACCTTTATAAATGAAAGACCTGAGCTTAAGAATAAATGCCTAGAATATTACCATAAACACAAACATTTTTTTATTAAAAATACTAAGAGGATATCTTAAAACCCCCTATTTTGCCTCATTCATCTACTTTATCAAAGATCTAATAGGTTGATACAAAACGACTTATTTAAGATAATCTTTGAGAGAAAAGGGAGGTAAAGATGAGCAATGCATACCCTAGTGATTTATCAGATCGTGAATGGGAAGCCATTAAAATTTACTTTGAAGTAGATTACAGCAAAGGAGGCAGACCTATTAAACATACAAAAAGAGAGTTATTGGAAGCCATTTTTTATGTCTTAAGAACCGGTTGCCAGTGGCATTATCTACCCAAAGACTTTCCTCATTGGAAAACGGTTTACACTTACTTTAAGAAGTGGAAAGACGCACATTTGTTTGAGAAAATTAATCATCATTTAAGAAAAAAATTAAGAGTTATAATGGGGAGGAACCCCGATCCCAGCGCTGCCGTCGTCGATAGCCAGTCAGTTAAAACAGTAGAAAGGGGGGGCTTACAGGTTATGATGGAGCTAAAAAGGTTAAGGGGCGTAAAAGGCACATTGTAGTGGATACGCAAGGCTTTTTATTAACATGCTATGTAG
>NZ_JAEMUE010000077.1:0-9272 GCF_018342435.1 Neochlamydia sp. AcF65 | reverse complement strand
AAAATAACCTCATATTCCGTATCGCTTTTCAAAAGCTCTTTACGTCCCGGTAAAGCAAAATCTTGATGCTTGATTAACGTATCTTCAATCCATTTCACCGCTTTATAAGCTGAGCTTTCACTGATTCCATAGCTTTGGCTAATATGGAAATAGGTTCTATATTCTCGCATATATTCCAAGGTCATTAGCAGCATGTCTTCTAAACGTAGTTTATATTTACGCCCGCCTTTAATCTTCTTGGCGGCATCGGCCTCCTGTAAAATTTGCACCATCTTATCAAAAGTACTACGCTTTACCCCTGTCAATCTGCGAAACCGTTCATCATCTAATTTCTCTATCCTATCAAATTTCATGGTGCCTCCTTTAAATGTTGAGTCACCATTTTACTAAAATTTACATTTTATTCCAGTTTCGAAAGAGGTCTAATATTGTGTTTATAGCCTGTCAATAAAGTAAGAGGCAAAGAGAAACAAAAGTGCTAACCTTTTATCTTTAATGGCAACCTTTTCTTTCTTCTTTTGAATTAAATCTCTCATAGTTAGGCGGTTAATTTTATAAGTATAAGCAGTGCTTTTGCGTAAAGAAAGCTTTTTCAAAGTAAAAAGACAACTTTAAGAGAGAATAGTTTTGTTTATAAGTTATCTTGCCTTTTAAAATAGCGCGAAAAAAATTACGGCTAATTTATTTGAGCTAAAGTTTAAACAAGCTCTTGGATTTTGTTTTAATAAAAATTTTGCTTGTGACATAATTTTTTCCTTACACCAGATCAAGATAGCAAATTTAATTTATGAATAATCAAAAGCTTCCCAGAAGTGTAGGAACCCATAGCGGAACTTTTCATGCCGATGAGGTGACTGCTTGTGCCCTTTTACTTCTCTATAATTTAATCGACCGTGAGCAAATTATACGCACACGGGATCCTCAGCTTTTAAGTAAATGTGAATATGTATGTGATGTGGGCGGATGCTATGATCCTGAAAATAAGTTGTTTGACCATCATCAAGCAGATTATCAAGGAGCCATGAGTAGCGCAGGAATGGTTCTTCTTTATCTTAAAGACCAACATATCATTACCCCTAAAGAGTATGATTGCTTTAATGCAAATCTAATTTTGGGAGTGGATGCTCATGATAATGGTAGGGATCCTCAAATTTATGGCCTGTGTACTTATTCTAACATTATTTCTAGCTTTACCCCTATTAAGCAGGATGCCGATGATGCCACACAAGATAAAGCTTTTTTTGATGCACTAGATTTTGCTTATCAATATCTTAATCGTATACTTAATCGATTTAACTATATTCTCTCCTGCCGGGAAATTGTCTCGAGAGCCATGGAGAAGCAAGACGATTGTCTAATGTTTGAGAAGAATATTCCTTGGTTGGAATTATTTTTTGAATTAGGAGGAGCTAATCATCCTGCAAAATTTGTAATTATGCCAGCAGGACCGCATTGGAAATTGCGAGGCATTCCTCCTACCTATGAAGATAAAATGAAGGTACGCTCTCCTCTCCCTAGCGAATGGGCCGGGCTCTTAGAAGAGGAGTTAAAAGAGGTGAGCGGGATAAAAGGAGCCATTTTTTGTCACAAAGGAAGGTTTATCTCTGTGTGGGAAACTTACAACGATGCTTTAAAAGCTTTAAATTATGTACTTAAAAAGTAGACAATAAAATTATGACAACCAATGTTTTTGCACAAATTATAGCAGGTAAAATTGCGGTAGACAAAGTATTTGAGAATGAACGCATCTTGGCTTTTAAAGATATTCATCCTGTCGCACCCGTGCATATTTTAATTATTCCAAAAAAGGAAATTGCTGATCTTCAATCCGTCCAAGTAGAAGATTTGCCTTTAATTAGTGAGATTGTACAAGTAGCTCAGCTGTTAGCAAAAACACACCATCTGACTGAGGGTTATCGGTTATTAACTAATAATGGGTCTTTAGCAGGACAAACGGTTTTTCACTTACATTTTCATTTGATAGGAGGACGTAAGTTAGAAACGTTAGGATAGAATTAATTCATTTATTCCATGAAAAATGTTTTAAAACGAATAAATAGATGAAGCTTTTAGCTTATACGCTTTCGAGCAGCTCTTTATGTAATCATATACTTAGTAAAAAGCTTGTTTTTACGGGTAGAATCAGCCTAGAAAAAGGCTAATTTCTTTTTTGGTTATGTAGACGCAGTTTCTTTGAAAGGTATGACTAGGCAGAGCTGCGGGCAGAATATAAATTTTATCCTCTAAGAGTTTGAATAGCCCATCGATGCTGAAGCTGCATTCTACTCCTGCAGTTTTATCCTTTGAGGGAAATTAAAATTTTATTAATAGAAAATGTAAGATTTATGTTCAAAACCCTAGTTTCTTGTTTAAAAGCTATTTTATTGAAAGGAAAAGTGGTTTTTAAATAGAGTAGTTCGTTTTATATTCATAGAAACTCCTCAGGATATTTTGCCCATCCTTAAAGGATTTCTTTGCTATTATAAAGAAATGATAGGTGGAGTGATAATTCTTAAACCTTATGCCCTTCATGCACAGCTTTTTAAGCGCTAAAGCGAAAAGTGACTGCTATAAAGCAAGCCTTGAGGCTACATAACAATTGCTTTTTAACGCTTACAGAGAATGTTCAAGGAATGTTCAACTTAATGTTTGCAAACATGATTTTCTAATTAAATTATATAATAAGTAGTTAAATTTTGTTTATGCGAGAGATAATTTTTTGGATAGGGTGTAGCCTTGCTTTCCTTTGCTCAGCAGCTGGCTATGGAAATGAAGAAACATATGTCCAAGCGGCTCATGCCCATCTACGCATTCAAGACTTTGGATCGGCTAGTCAAGAAGCTAAAGAAGGTCTTTATTTATTTCCTCACAGTAAAACATTATGGGCAGTCTATATTAAAGCTCTTGCTAAGCAGGGCGATGAAAAAGAGATGTTGGCTACATGGAAAAATTACATAGAAATTTTCCCTGAGGAGAAAGATAATCGGGCTTTAATAGAAACTTTAGCATGGGGGGTGATCGAACATGCTACTTTTTCCTCTTTGCCTACCATTCGATTTATGGCCATCCTCTCTGCTTTTTTTTCTCAGGATGCAAAAGGTATTAAAATTTTATTAAAAGGACTAAAAGATAAAAATTCAGCTCTAAGGAGTGCTTCTGCTCAAATGAGTGCGCATTACCGTGATCAAGAGATTAAAGAGGAAATGCTTCGCTTATTCCATGAAGAAACAGTCTGGAATGTAAGACTGCAAGTCATTCGTTCGCTCGGTTTAATGAAAGTAAAAGAAGCCAAGCAAGAATTGCTGGATCTATTACAAAAAACTACCACCACGGCGGAAGAAACCAGAGTGGTTATTGAATCTCTAGTCAATTTATGGGGCGTGGCTACCCGAGAAGATGTTTCGCGTTTAGCAAAAGATAAACGTGCGGCTCTGCGCTTGCTAGCCTGCGAGGTGATCGCCCATGGCGATATGAAAGATGCTATCGATTTAATTATACCTTTAATCCATGATTCTCATGCCGAAGTGCGCCAGGCGGCCTTGTGGGTGATAGGTTATCTACGCATTCAAGAAGTTAAAGGAGAATCATTATGGCTTTTAGTGGAAAAGAAATTGGAAGATATTGACCCCCTAGTTAGCATAAAAGCCGCTTGGCTATTGACGTTAAATGGTTCTCTAAAAGGCCCTGAAGCTTTTATTAAATGGTTAGAAAGCCCTAAGAGAGATGTGCGTATTATAGCAGCGGCAAACCTTGCAGCTTGTGGAAAATATGCCTTCCCTTTGATTGAAGAGCAATTTAATAAATCTGCCGATCCTTATGTAAGCATAAACTTAGCTTTGGGTTTAATTAGCCAGCGTGTAGAAATTCGAAAAGCATGCCAGGTTTTATGCCAGGGGCTTACTCATCTTAAAGAAAAATGGTCATGGGATGAAAAAAATCATGTGCGTGCTCTTGTGCCTAATCGGCTAAGGCATTTCGATGACCCTGATGTTTCTCCTGCTATTATAGATCAAATGACACGCCTTGAAATTCTAAATGTTTTGGCTATCATGAGAGATTCGCAAGCTCAGCAAGCTATTAAATCTTTTTTGAAAGAAAAAACATGGGGGATTACTGCTCTGGCTTCAGTAACCTTGCTCTCAGAAGGCGATCAAACGGCCATAGATCTAGTGCAAGAGCTTTTGAATGATGAGGAAGTACAAGTGCGGGTGCAAGCTGCTTTAATAATGGCAAGATGGGGGAGAAGCGAGAAAGCTTTGGAAACTTTATTACAAGCTTTTCCTGAAGCTGATAGAGAAATGAAAGAGCGTATTTTAGAAGGTATGATGCATATATCTTCGTCACAATCAATACCCTTCCTTCTCCATTGCTTACAAGATTCTTATCCCTCGCTAAGGGTAATTGCGGCCGCAGGACTTATTATGTGTTTATATCATTAAAAATTCTAAACTATGATATGCAGTTGAAGGTAGCAATAAGTTTCCATAAAAAAGCTAAGCATGCTTATAGGGCAATAAAAAGGACTTTTGCCCTTTTATTAGCAAAATTTATGAAAAAGAATTTTCTTGTGGCAGGACTGTCGCTAATCATTCTCTGTTGTTTGTGGGAGTTAACAAGCCACTATTTTATTCAATATCAATTCGTTCTACCTCCCTTTTCTTCGATTGTAGTGCAGATGTGGCAAAGTTCAGATCTTCTGGTGAGAAATAGTAAGGTCACCTTGCGAGAAATGGCGGGTGGCTTTTTATTGGCTTCAGTCATTGCTTTTCCTTTAGCCTGGATCATGTATCTTTATAAATCTGCTAGGACAGTCCTGCAGCCCTTCTTTGTCGTGCTTCAATCAATTCCTATGTTTACTTTGGCCCCTATCATGATCGTATGGTTTGGGTGGTCAGATATGGCTATTATTTTACCTACGGCGCTCATGATTTTTTTTCCTCTTACCCTCAATATCTATCAGGGTTTAATGAGCACCCCTCAGGATTTACTTGATTACTTTTACATCAATCAGGCTACAAGATGGCAAACGTTTACCAAATTACAGCTACCTTATTCCTTGCCCCATATTTTTGCAGGATTTCGGATTGCAGCTGCAGGCGCGGGAATTGGCGCTATAGCAGGAGAATGGGCTGGTGCACAATCTGGCTTAGGAGTATTAATGCTAAAAAGCCGAAGAGCTACAGAGCTTGAAATCACTTTCGGAGCTCTTCTTTGCCTGATTATGGTTAGCCTCTGGTTTTATAGTATCATTGCCTACACAGAATATCGCTATAAAAGACATCAAACGATGAAAGGATGGGTAATAGGCTTATTTTTAGCTCTCGTATGGATGATAGGAGTTTTTCCTTCTCCTATGCAAACTGCATTGCCAGAAAAGCAGGTCCTACGTTTATTACTAGATTGGTTTCCCAATAGCAATCATGTGCCTATTTATGCAGGCATACAAAGAAAAATTTTTGCTAAACATGGCATTCAATTGCAGATAATAGAACTTAATGATCCTGCGGATAGCGTACCTTATGTGATAGCAGGAAAAGCAGATTTAGCCCTCTACTATCTACCTGATCTTATTCAGGCCCAGCAAAAAGGTGCTGGTTTGAAATTAGCAGGCGTTTTAGTGGGCCAACCATTGAATAGCTTTATTTTCCGCCAAGGAGAGGGAATAAGCTCGCCTAAGGATTTGTCCGGCAAAATCATAGGTTATAGCTTAGGGGGTAACAATCTAAAAGTATTACAGCGCTTATTGCATGCTAATGATCTACTTCCCAAGAAAATTATCAATGTAAATTTCGATCTTGTCACACTCTTAGCCAATCGGCAAGTCGATGTCATTTATGGAGCTTTTTGGAATATTGAAGGTGAACATTTAGAGGCATTAAATATAAAAAACTCTTGTTTTAAAGTAACGCAATTAGGTCACCCTGTTTACAGCGAATTGATCTTTATCAGTCGACATGATTTTAATAGGTTAGACGCTTTTAAGCTAGCTATGCAAGAAAGCATTGATTACTGTAAAGCCTATCCTGAAGAAGCTTTTGAACTTTATGCTCATTGTCACTCTGAAAAGAGCGCTGCGACCATTAGGTGGGAAAAACAGGCTTGGTTAAAGACAGTTCCGCTCTTGGCAGAATCCCAGCAGATTTCAAGGCAAGAGTGGGTTTATCTAAAAAGATGGATGGAAGAATTGTAAAATGAATTTTTAGTAGGGAGCCTTCAGTTGAGCTTTTCTTTTTGATACTTCTCCAGCTCATTTATCTAAAAGCGAAGTTTTGTTTATTTAAAAGCTTTTTTTTTAAGTTCTCCGACCTTCCTAATAAAAGGAATCACCGGAGAACCTATGAGCTATTTTAATGACCAAAATAGCTTTTGATCATTGAAGCTAGTTGGCTTTTATTCACAAATCCAGAAGATCGACCGAGCTCTTTGCCGTCCCTGATAAAAATAAGGGTAGGAAGAGCTTGAATATTGAAATGATCGGATAAATTTTTTTGCTGATCAGCATTGAGCTTAACAAATAGATAACGGTTACCTAATTCCTTGTTTAATTCCTCAAAAATAGGAGCTAGTTGCTTACAAGGACCGCACCAATCGGTGTAAACATCTAGAATGATAGGTAAAGGATTACTAAGAATTTGCTGAAAATTATCGGCGTTTAAGTAGACGATCGATGAAGCAGGCCTGTTGTACCTGGTCTGAGAGGAGTGGAAATTTTCATGCCTAGTAGGACTAGGAGCCGCAGCTAGCAGTGAGCAATTTAAAAATATAGATAGAGACGCTAATATTTTTTTCATGTTTTACCTCCTTGTTTTATTTATTACTTTAGCAAACTTTCATCATTACAAGCTATTTTAAATTCCATCTTATCTTTAGTGCCCAACCGATTATCAGCTAATACCTACTTAAGCTTCACTTGATGGGTAGCTACTTGTTAAATAAGTGTCCTAGTCCGTTGATTTTTAGGGAGCAAAGGCTACCTTTTCTTCTTCTTTGATTTTCAGATCTTAAGAATGCATGCCTCTTTCGACTCCTTCCCATCCTATCGGAAAAGGATGGTCCTCATAGCCAATAAGGCTTGAGGGTGAACTAATACCTGCCATTTGCTTTTCGATAATAAGGCTTTCATTTATATAGAGCTTTACTTCTGTACTTATTAACGATAATCAATGTTCCCTCTTTGGCTTGTTTTAGATAGCGCACTTGCTTTATAACAACTTGCTATAGGTCTTTTGATTTTCAGAAGGTCGTTATTAAGAAAGCGGGTAGCCGAACCATCTAAAAGATTGGATCGTGACGTAGCTGTCGCTTATGCGTTTCAGTTGATTAAAATAATCGTTATAAATGCCCTAGATGATTTGGTCCCATTTCTTTATTCTATTTTCAAAAATAGTAGGTCTACCGAATAATTTTCCAACACCTCTGCACGTAAGTTGAGTGATTCGGTGGCTAATCCTATGATTATTGAGCTAACAAAGAATGTAAAGGCTGCTTATGGAGATGGTGTTTATGATAAATAAGCTTTCTGCTGCTCAATTTATAGTCGAGGTATAAGCCTTTTATAATTTCTCTCGTGAAGAGGAAGGCTAAGCTACGAGATGGGCAAGAGCGAGAAAAAAAGGAGTGCTTTGAAAGCCATTCCACGCTTTGGCAAGAGGATCATGCCAGGCAGCTTGGGAAGAAGCTTTAGGAGTATATAGAAGATGCTTACCGAAACGGTAATGTCTCGTTTTAAGAAAGACTTTGGTAGAGGTTGGCGTTCTATGAAGCTAGCTTTTCAGCGAGCGGGGCTCTAGGTTAAGACTTTTAGCTATGAAAAGGATAGAGAAGCTTAAAATCCTTAAAAGACATTAGGCATTAACTTAAAGGGGGTAAAGCTTGATATAACACCTATAATTTAACCAAACAAAATAATAGATCATTTACACAACAAGGTTGGATTCTCTACTAGGTAAGGAATTAGAAAAATGAAGTTTTATAGGAAAATCAAACTAAAAAACATATTTTCTTGTTTTAATTAATAAATATAGGGCTTATAGTTAGCCGCGGATAATTTTTTGAATTAAAGCTTGGAAAGCAAGGATAGCCTATAAACGCTTGGCTATAGCTACTTGCTAGCAATAAATCATTAATATTTCTTAGGATTGATTAAATTGTTAAATAATGCAAGCTTTGCTATTAGCCTTATAAAACATTAAAGAAAGGGCTTAACCTCATGCAAGTTCCAAATCTCTCTCCCCATCCTCTATCAAAGATTTCACCTGAAATTCCCCTATCTGAGATTTCCCCCGAGATCCACAAGATGTTACAAAATCCTGAACTTTACGACATGGTCCAGGGTACTCTATGTGGCCGGCTGATTAAATTGCTTCTAGCACGCAGTAATACCACTTTAGAAAAGCATTTATATGCATACAAAGCTAAAGGAATTGTACTCTCAAAAAGGCTAGAAACCGTATGGGGAATAGCCCAAGCCACAGATAATCAAGAAGCCCTTGATATACTTTATAAGTATAATCCTAACTTAGCTTCCATCTGCCATATTAAGCTTATGGCTCATCGATTTGGTATTGTCGGTAAAAGCCAAATAAATGGGCAGTCTTTTGAGTTAGAAGGTTCTGATCATCGCATTACCTTTCAAGCTCTTTATACTTCGCTTAAACAGCATCTCGACCTTCCTGAGCAAGAGATGATTCTTCCTATTATTGAAATGACCTTAAAAGTTGAAAAAGATCCTCATACAAAGGATCAAATCCTTTTAGATGCCTATCACCAAGGCAAAACAATTTTTTTGCCTTTGCTATTTAGTTTATCTAGAGCCTGTCACATTTATGGTTTTCTCATTAAAGGCAACCGGCTAATCAAGCTTAATAAAGGACTTCACGCAGACCTACCAACAGGCTTACATGTTTATATAATAGGCGATCCTTCTAAGATTAATATTGAATACATTCATAGATTATTGAACACGAATGTATTAAGGACATATTTTGAAAAAGGTGTGGATAAAGAACTTGGCCTTATTCACGACCATTATATCCCTACTACCCTTCAAAGAGGAGGATTTTGTTCTTGGTCTTTAGCCAAAATGGCTTTACGCGGAGGATTTATTTTGGAGGGGATTGAAAATGAAAAAATAAAATATAAAAAATGGAGTCACGCCGATCGTTTTGCCACAGTCATTGATTATCTAAAGCAAGAAAATATAGATCCCCACTTAATCGCTTCGATGTGGTGTAGAACTAAAGACCAAAAAATTAAAGAAGCTTTGGAAGATA
>NZ_JAEMUE010000076.1:0-15462 GCF_018342435.1 Neochlamydia sp. AcF65 | reverse complement strand
CGCAAAGCATCTTTGCAAGCAAAGCGCTTGAGAGCTGCATGTAATATTACTTACAGAGAAGAACTTTTAAAAAATTTATTTATAATGCGTTAACCCTGAGTAATTCCCTTTTTGGCAACTCTTTATGCAAGACGCTTTTACGCTCCTCTTTATGCAATCGCTTAATCCAATAAAAATATTTTATTAGCTAAAGAGACAGCTTTTAGAGGGTTAGGTATGCAGACGTGAGCTTTTTTAAGCGTGTCATCCTCTACTCAATAAAAAGCTCGTTGGAGGGGGGGCAGCTTGGGAAAAGGTTGATTTCTTTTTTGGTTATGCACTCATAGGTTTTTAGAAGATATAATAGAAAAATTATCCAAATATTAATCTCTTCGGGAGACAAGAGGGGAAGCACAAGCCCAAACGACCCAGCTTTTTTACAAAATCTCTAAAGGCTTTTTCTAAAGATGTTCTAAAATTAGCCCTTATTCGGCTAATTCTAAAAGACTATACTCTTGGAGCTTATTGCGTAGCTTACGTGTGCTTATTCCTAGAATTTTAGCAGTTTTGGTTGGGTTATTATCTTGTTGATGGAAAGTCTCAATAATTAAGCGCTTTTCAAGCTCTTGTAAGGAAAGCCCTGTAGGAAATTCTTTGTTTTCTGCTTGTGATTTTTCTGGTTTAAAACTTGCTTGAAGATCAATGAATAGGTGATCAGGCAAAACTTTGTTGGTGCTATCCATTACCACTGCTCGTTCGATAATATTAGCAAGCTCGCGTACATTGCCGGGCCATGGATAAGCTAATAGTTTTTTCTCTGCTTCTAAGGAAAGCTGTTTGTTTTCTTTATGGTTTTCATTGCAAAATTTTTCCAGAAAATGTCTGGCTAATGGAATAATATCCTCTCTTCTCTCCCTTAAAGGCGGTAGATGGATAGGGATGACATTTAAGCGATAATAAAGATCTTCGCGCAGGTGTTTATGAAAGATAGCCTCCTTGATATCACGATTAGAAGTCGAGATGATCCTTACATCCACTTTAACCGCTTTTGTTCCCCCAATACGCTCAAATTCTTGTTCTTGAATAGCGCGCAAAAGCTTGGCCTGAAGAATTATAGGAATTTCTGTTACTTCATCAAGTAAAAGAGTACCTGAATTAGCTAGCTCAAATCGTCCTAATCTTTTGGCATTCGCTCCTGTAAAAGCTCCTTTTTCATGGCCAAAAAACTCGGCTTCTACCAAAGTTTCAGGAATGGCGGCACAGTTAACCTTGATAAAGGATTTGTGGGAGCGTTGCGAATGGAAGTGGATGGCTTGCGCAATCACTTCTTTGCCAGTACCAGACTCTCCATTGATAAATACGCTAGCATTACTTTTAGCAATCTGAACCACATCCTCCATGATTTTTTTTATAGCTATGCTGTCTCCAATTACTAGAGATTGGGAGGCGCTACCTGGTCCCTGCTGACGAAGATAATGATTTTCGTGGATAAGGGTTAGATGCTCACGAGCCTTTTGTAAAACTGCTTCTAGGGTGTCGGGAGAAAAAGGTTTGATTAAATAATTGTAGGCTCCCAAACGCATGGCTTCCACAGCGTTTTCAATGCTTCCATAAGCGGTTATCACTATGATGATTGTTTGGGGAGAAATTTCTTTAATTTTTTGTAGTAAGTCGATTCCTGTTAAATCGGGCATTTTCATATCGGTAATAACGATATCAAACAGGTGTTCCTTGACTAGAGCTAGAGCTTTAAGCCCGTCCTCAGCAGTCGTGACATCCAAAGATTTTCTTTTTAATGTTTCAGCTAAAAAATCCCTTATCAAGGCTTCATCGTCAACGATAAGTACTTTTTCAATAGGCATATTAACTTCCCTGTAAAAGCTTTGTAAGGGTTATTTAACAATTCGTTCTCTATCTAGCTCTTCGCTTGCTTTTATATGTTTTTTATTAAAATAAAGCGCTTGCAGAAGGAATGGTAAATTAGTAGGTGTAAACTATACGTATGTTTAATACCTGGGGGTTTATTTCTAAAACCCTAATGAAAGGAAAATTTAAAAAGCCAATCCTTTCCTAGGCTATATCAAGGTTTATATCTTAGAAAGTAGGGGTTATAGTTGTCTCAACTTTATATTAAAATTTTCCGTCAAACAAATTTAGATTTTTTTATCATCCATCTCTACTTGTGGGAGCTGCGAAAGAAGGTTTTTTAGCAATTTTTGGTTAACAAGATCGAGCTGTAAAATTTCTTTAAGAATATCACATAAAGAAGTCAGCAGTTCGTTAATTTGCAAAGAAGAAGGGTCGTGAGAAGATTTATTTATCCAATGCTTTTTAAGGGGTGTCAAGGTTTTTTCGATGTCGCGTATACAGGCTACCAAAGCCTTTTTCTTGCTAAGAAGAGAATGCATTTCCTGAGGAGGCTGTTTTGAAATTAACTTTTCATGTTCATAATGAGTAAGAGTTAAAATGTCTTTATAATAATCATGTTCTTTTTTTAAAAGGTGATAAAGTGCTTCATCATTAGAGAGGCTGCAAAGTGAGGAGAAATTTTTTGCCATAGCAGATGCCAATTTTCTTCAAAAGTTTTTTCCACAGCCTATGAATATTTGTGTTTTTGTTCAAGTAAGAATGAAAAAAAAATTATCTACTTAATCGGCAGGTTGGCTAAGTAATTGTTTGTAGTATATAACCATTGCTAAATATTTATTAATAAGATGAAATAAAGGGAAGGGTTTTAATAAATTAAAATTATTTTTAATGGCACATTTAATTGTTATGCCAAAGTCACAGAGGAAGCTGTCTAAAAAGATATTAGAATGTAGGTTACAGACTATCTCCCCAATCTAAGTTACGGGCTTTTTTATAGAGCTCTCCATGGCGTCGCGAAATTATTCTATCAGTTAATCCATCGTTTTGCGTGCAGAGCTTTAAACTTAGATGGCCCGAGTGCTTGTGAGGATGACGTAAAATACGTGCTTCCGGCAAAGTGGTAGCAGCTTTCGTGCAAATGATGTAAGAAAATTTTTCATCTTCATAGCCAAGAAGAGCACCTTTTGCTTGCTTGTGAAGGGGGGATCTTTCTAAGCGAACACTAAAGTGGCACCAATCTTTTTCTGTCATAGGGCATGCATGCTGGTGGGGGCATGGCGCTAAAATATGGGCCTGTAAGTCGATGAGGTGCTGGCGTATTTGCCTAATCACCTGAAATCCTAGCATGGTGCCCGGTTCAATAATGACCAAAGCTTGCCTAGCACTTTTCCATAGTTTTCTAATTATCTCTTCCCATACTGGCTGAGGCCATTCTCCCATGGCATAAGATACAAGGATTAGATCACTTTCTGGAAAACAATCTCGTTTTAAAACATCTCCTTCCACCCAGTGCGCCTCTCTGAATAAAAGAGTCTTAGCTTGCAAAGCTAATTTTTTGCCTAAAGAAATTAAAAAATTATCCTGCTCAAGGAGAGTGATTTTGCAAGCATGCGAAAATAGCTCGGAAACAGCCCACATAGCTGTACCTGGGCCTGCTCCTACATCGAGTACAGAGCCCAAGACTCCCTCATAACGCTCTTTTAATTCATTTAAAACGTATCTTATAGCTTCAAAAGTTGCTGGCATACGTGAAAGTAGGTAGGCTATACGGTGCTCGGGGCTGCTAACAAAACGTTGTTTGCTCTGCATAATTTTTTGACGTTGCTTCTCATTGCGATAACGCTCGCTCAGCTCTTGAGTAGCATATTGTAAAGCATTTCCCCTTAACGCGTGGGCCTCCTGTTCGAGGGCTAGTCGTAAAATGTTGGGTAGATTCATGGTACCTTATAGTGGCGCGGATCCGTAGCTGTTACGGTAAAATCTAGCATTGTTTCTGGCATATTAATAGCACGTGCTGCAAAGGCATGTTTAAATTGTTCGGTGGCTAGCTGATTATCTTCAGCTTTTTTAACCTGATAGTAAAGACTGATGCGCTGTTGTAAGATTTCTTCCACCGTAGAGGGATCTCCAAAAATGGCTAATAGGATAGCTTTAGGGGCTAAATACACTCTTATTTTAGTCTTTTGAGAGTTAAGCGTAACAAAGTCCAATAAGGAAATTGTATGGGCATTATATTTATATTCTTCAAAGTTTTCATCTAAAGATTTCCTATTCTCGCTGCTATCCAGGGTATTTATATTTTCGGCAGGCAGATTAAAATGCTTATTTCCTAGATTTACAGCTGGATTCAAATTGTATCCTTTAAGCAATGAATAGTAAATATCTTGGAGAAAAGGCTGGCCTAAATCTAAGTTTTCTAAGCCATTTTTGGTTTTTATAGGGTTATTTTCAAGCGCTAATTTATGGCCAGCGGCTTCAATTGCTTGAATAAGTTCATCAACCAGTTGAGGATTGCTATTTAAGGCTTCCTTAAAATTTGCTTGCTCGCCAAAAACTTGTTGGATAATCCTTTTTAATAGTTCGCGGTAAGTAGCTTCGACTTGAGGATAAAAATTTTTAGCTTCTGGATGAAGTAACCAATAGAGATTGATTAGGGGACTTGCTTCTTTAGGAGCCGAATTTTTTTTGCTATTCTCTTTATTTGAAAAAGTAGTCCATGCATACCATTGCTTAGCACCATTATCGATAGCCCTATGACCAATCATGGATCTGTAACGCTCCAGCTCTTTTTGAGTAATTACAAAGCTACGATAGATTTCTAAACGTCCATAAGTCAATAAAGTAAGCATCATTAAAAGGCTCATGACATAGATAAGGATATTCATGGGTGAACCTTAAATCTTATTTATTATAGATGATGGTAAAATCAGAGAAAGGGAATGGATAGATCAAAGTCATCGGCTCTTTTCTCTCTTTAGCTTTTAGAATAATTTTAATCATGGCAGGTAACTGGTTATATTCGCTTTTCCAATCCGAGTGCTCCCAGCTGTCTGCAGGGTGAATATCTGCTAACAGATAACTATCTTTATTAGAACTTCCTTGAGGTGCTTTATTGCCAACTAAAGAACGATCTTTTTGGGGAGGAATATAAAAATTGAAAGCTAAAGACTCTATACCTTCCATCAAAATTTCATTTTTCATTTTCAGGGAGGCAAGAGAGGGCCAAAATTTGGGAGAAGGAAGCGTGGCTAAACGTAGATTATCATCAACATCTACATACAGGCGTCCTAGTACATGATTAGCAAATAAGGGATCACGGTTAGGTCCAAAATTGTAGGTAAAAACTAAGCTAGGATTATTAGGCTTTAATAAGCCGTTCACATCCTGGCTAGTATAAAAGAAAAAATCTTTTTCCTCTGTACGGGGAGAGACCGCATGAGAAAGAATATCAGAAAGGCGATTTTGCACATAAAATATCTGAAAAGCTTTAACTTGAGATTTATTGATATCTTGATTCCACCACTCCATATCACGATAAAAATGTAAAAGCAGCGTAAGGAGCAATGAGGTCAATGCCATAGCAACCATCAGCTCTATTAAGGTCATAAATTTCTTTTTGTGTTTCATAGAAGGGGAAAAGGTTGTTTGTAATCCTGAGGAGCTAATTTTGAACCCCTAAGATCACGCAAAATAAATATTTTATATTTATAAACGAGGGGTTGCTGAACATTTATTTTATTTTTGGGCGTAAGGTCGGAAGTAAATTTAAAAATAAGGTGAATAAGATAGGCGGTAGACTTTTGCTGAGAAGTGTTTTTCTTAGGTTTATGAATGATCGGTTCGAAATGATAGGAGCCTTTAAAAGGCAGACTTTGCTGTTGATTAAGCGCTTTAAGATCTTCTGCAGAGAGGGAAAAACTTTTTTTTTCTTCAATATCTGCCCAGTTAATCTTATTAGTAAATAAGTCTTGATAAATTTGGGCAAACAGCAAAGTCACTACGCGATCAAGCTCTATCTTCTTGATAAATTCGCGTTGGGATTTAGCGATGACAACTTGGGGGTAGATTAAAGGAAAGATGCACAACCCGGTAAGGGCAAAAGCGATAAGCACTTCCAGAAGTAAAACATGCCTTCGAGAATGAGGTCTGCTCGAGCGTTTTAGGTAGTGGCGAGGAGGTAATACTTTTAAGAGCCATACAAAAAAAGAGATAAAGGGAACTTGCATGCTTTAAATATAAGAAGTTAAATGTTTTGATTTTATCTTACCCGACTTTTTAATGTATATCCAAATGCGTTAGACCATCGACCTTAAGGGCTAAAGATATTTAAGATTATAAGTTATCTATAGATTTTTATAAAAAATTACATTAAATAAGACTAAAGGCAGATGCAAAATTAAGCTGGATAGGAAGGGAGTAAGTAGGCACTTAACTAAGGAATGAAGAACATCTTGTAGGTTAATCCAAAGATAAAGAGTTTTTGTTTTCCTGCTTTTTGCTAAGAGTTTCTCTTTTCTTCTTAAAGAAGAAACGAAGAATATTGTGCAAAAAAATTATTTTTAATGGTTAAAGTTCTAGAATAACAAAAAATCACGAGGGTTTAAGTATGGAGTATCGTCAATTAGGAAAGTCGGGCCTTCAAGTTCCAGTATTAAGCTTTGGGACAGCTACCTTTGGTGGTTCTAACGAATTTTTTAAGCCCTGGGGTGAAACAGATGTAAAAGAAGCGACTAGGCTAGTTGAACTTTGCTTAGATAAAGGGCTTAATCTGTTTGATACAGCGGATGTTTATTCGCAAGGTAGATCCGAGGAAATTTTAGGCCAGGCTTTAAAGGGTAAAAGAGAAAAGGTGTTAATTTCTACTAAAGCCACGTTCCAAATGGGTGAAGGGCCTAATGATCAAGGGTCTTCCCGTTTCCATCTCATAAAAGCTTGTGAGGCTAGCTTAAAAAGGCTAGGCACCGATCATATTGATATCTACTTTATGCATGCCTTTGATGCGCTCACTCCTGTTGAAGAAACTTTAGGAGCCTTAGATCATTTAATTCAAAGTGGAAAGGTGCGCTATATTGGCTGTTCTAACTTCTCAGGATGGCATGTGATGAAGTCATTAGCCGTTTCTGAAAAATATGGCTTAGCTCGTTACGTCGTTTATCAAGGTTATTACTCTTTAATAGGACGCGATTATGAAGAAGAGCTTATGCCGCTAGGCTTAGATCAAGGCATCGGTTTAATGGCTTGGAGTCCTTTAGGATGGGGAAGGCTTACAGGGAAAATTCGTCGTGGCAGGCCCTTACCCGAAGGAAGGCTTAAATCTGGGGGTGATATAGGAGGACCTCAAGTTGATGATGAATTCTTATACGACGTTCTCGATGTTTTAGAGGAAGTTGCACAAGAAACTGAGAAAACTGTTCCTCAAGTGGCCATCAATTGGCTATTACAGCGTCCTACAGTCGCTAACATCGTGTTAGGAGCACGCAACGAAGAACAGCTTAAGCAAAATTTAGGAAGTATAGGATGGAATTTGACTCAAGAGCAAGTGGCCAAGCTTGACAAGATGAGTGAAAGGATGCCCTCCTATCCTTACTGGCACCAACGCTTTTCTCGTGAAAGAAATCCTTCTCCTTTAGTGAGATAAATAATGAGAGAAGGTTAATGGATTATATTCAAGGGGATTAAGAGGAATTTTAGCGATAAGATTATCTTGCTTGCATAGATAAATAAGCTTGGAAAAAATGTAAAAGCTTTTTTAGAGGTGTTCTAAGCTGATTGATAACTTAAGCATTTGGGTGGGATAATCTGCTAGCTTAAAATGAATTTTAATGTTTTTTACATAAAACTCACCTTAGTAATTCAAGAGGAAAGGATTGCCCATAGGCCTGCTTACCCATCCTCATTTGCAAAAGATAATAAGCATATTGTCTACCAACAATTAACTTAGCGTACAAGAGGCAGGCATAAAAACTAAGAGCCAGCAAGTTGTAGCAAATCGTTTGAAGTAGAATATGAATAGGCAGATGGGGAAGATAATAGTATGCCAGTAAACAAGCTATGCAATGCCCCAGCTAGTATTATGTAGAAAACTTGGCACCTGCTTGGGCACGATAGGCCTCGGAAAGGTATGTAGAACCACTGAACCGATAAGACAGCATAACGGCGATTAAGCCAGGATTATTAAACTTTTGTTCAGGGTATTAGTGAGGTAGAAAGAAGTTTTGCTTTAAAGGTTCTGGCTACAAGATAGAAGAAAAGCAGGAAAAACCCTTAATTTTTTGTTAATATAAGCAAGTGAGCTATAGTTAGGAAGAAGAGCGTATAACGCTACACGCGCATTGAAGTACGAGTAAAGTTAAAAAGCGGATAGACGAATGAATTTAGACAATTTATTAACTAGCTCTTTTATATTTCCTGAATTTAAGGAAATAGAAAAAAGAAAACAGGGCATGAAATTAGGGCCCTATGCCGAGATTAGCTTAGAGATCTTCGAAAAGTTGGGAGTTCGAGACTTATGCCAGGCAAGCCTAGTTTGTAAAAAATGGAAGCAATTAGTTGAACAAACCCATTTATGGAAAAAGCTTTATTCAGCAAGCTTTGAAGTTGGTTCGCAAGAAGAAGAGCAACCTGGTGATAAGTTACAATCTTTAGAGCTTTCCTCTTGCCCGTGGGACGAAACTCAAATAGCTGTGGCTCTATGGCAGGATTCTACTACTATCATCAGTAATTCGATAAAAGCAAAAGTAAAGGCTGCCGCTGCTTATCTAAAAGAAGAAGGCTTTGAATTAAAAGGGGTGGCTAGTGATGGCGACTGCTTCTTTAGCGCTTTTTTAGGAAGCTATGCTTGTCTTTCTAGAAAAATTCCTTTATTAGACGATTGTAAAGATAAAATTCCTTATTTAAGGCAAGTGCTCGCTGATATTGTTAAACACACCGACAGTGAAAGAGCCGAAGAAATAAAAAGAAAAGCTGCTTGGGTAAGTGGCTTAGGTGAAGGTGATCTATTAGCCTCGGCCTTATCTATTCCTATCAGGCTAGTAACAATTAATGAAGAGCATTTGATTTGCGGGATTCATGATAGGCTAATCTTCTCAGGTCCAAGTTTCTCTGAAGAGGATAGATCGCAGGAATGGAAAACTATCCCTCAAAAAGAAAGACCTAATGAATACATTTTTATTGTGGACTTAGGAGGCCACTTTGTGTATGCGCAGAAGCATTTAAAGCAAGACCTTCCTCTTTTATTAAATTCGAAAAGCTTTTCTACTGTTTTTCTTTCCAATTCCCTACCTGTGAATGCATTAAAAAGCTCGCTAGAGACATTGGATAGTAAGGAGCTTTTATCTGACAAGGAAATAAAAGAAGCAGAAGAAGCCTACACTCAAGCTTTAAAACGTGCTGTTGAAGAGAAAGACCTTATTCAAGAAAGCCTTTGTATAGAAAGATTAGGTGATATTTATTTAAGAAAAGAGACGTCAGAAACGCTTTTGCAAGCGGCGGGCCTTTACAATTATGCTTTACGCCTAGCTCCTCAGGAAAGACAAGAAATCATTAAAACTAGACTTTCTCACCTACAAAATTTACTTGTTAAACAATGTAACGGTAAACTTTTTGATCCTAAGGCGATGAAGAAACAATTTGATAGCAATCGCAGCACCTTAAAAAATTTTAGAGAAGAAATAGAGAAGAAAATACAAACTTTGCCAGAGAATCCTTCTTCTCAAGAAGTAAGACAGCTTTATGGTGAGATAGCTCGCCACATAAAAATTTACTTTGGGCAGCTTATCCTACAGGCGTTGCATCAATTAGATACTGAGCCTTGTGAATATGCTATGATAGGATTTGGTTCTCTAGCTAGAGAAGAGATGACTCCTTATTCGGACTTAGAATTTGGCATTCTTATACAACAAGATACTCCAGTAAACAGGAAGTACTTTAGGAATCTTACAAATTTACTTCATCTAAAAGTTATCAACTTAGGAGAAACCATTCTTCCTGCTTTAAATATTCCTTGCTTAAAAGCCATCAATTTTTTTGATGCCATGACGCCACGGGGCTTTGCCTTTGATGGGGCAGGGGTAGAAGGAAAGGGGTGTAAAACTCCTTTAGGCAATGGCAAAAACTTTGAGCTTATCCAAACTCCTGGACAGATGGCCCAGTATATTGGTAAAGATGAAGAAGGTCAGTGGTGGCATGAAAAAGAGCCCCATCTTCCTATGGAATTACTAAACTTTACTCATTTGCTAGGCAATGAGAAGCTAACTGAGCAATATAGACAAAAGGTTCAAGAAAGCCTTGACGTGACTTATCAAGAAGGCGTTAATCTACGCCAGTATTTAGCCAAGCAGCATCTAATGCTAGCTGATATGATAGCTTTTAATCCAGGAATGGGTGATTTAGATAGAGAGGGTATGCTTTTTAAAGTTAAAAATGATTTTTATCGCTTTCCTCATTTAGCTTTGGATCGACTAGCTGTCCTTAAAAAAGTAGCAGCTTTCGATACTTTCACTAGGCTTGATAAGCTAAGTGAGTTAGGGATCATAACAAAAGGAGCCACTGAAAGGTTAAGGGAATGGATGAGCCTAGCATTATTCATGCGTCTTAAAACTTATTCTCATTATCAGGCCCAACAAGAAATGATGAATCCTCTCTTCAAACCTTTTCAATTTGAAAATCAAGAACTTATTGAAAAGCAGTTTGCTTTAGATCATAAAGCATTAAAAAAAATAAAAAAAATCTATCACATCTTCATTCCTTTTTATCAATCTATCCAAAAATTTTTAGCGGGCAATGAAGAGCACCTTAGATCTTCTGATTTGAAGGATAATTCACCAAAAACGCGAGGAGATATATTCCGAAGGATTTTTCAAAATAAAAAAGCAGAAAAATGGTATCTGCGGGCAATAGAAGCAAATCCACAAGATTCGGAGGTTTTAAATACTCTTGGAATCATTTACCAGGAACAAGGCAATTTAGGCAAAGCGGTAGAGTATAGCGAGAAAGCGCTTGCCATTAACCTTGATTTTTTCGGAGAAAATTATCCCAGTGTGGCAAGTTATTACAACAACCTAGGATTAATCTACCGAGACCAAGGCCATTTAGACAAAGCGGAAATGTATATTAACAAAGCGTTTGATATTAACATTAAGCTTTTTGGCGAGAGTCATCCCACGATGGCAATTCGTTACACCAACCTAGGAAAAATTTACCAAGACCAGGGCAATTTAGATAAGGCAGAAGAGTATAATAACAAAGCGCTTATCATTAACATTAAGCTTTTTGGTGAAAATCATCCCACGGTGGCAAGAGGCTATAATAATCTAGGACAAATCTACAAAGACGAAGGCAAATTAGCTAAGGCGGCAGAGTATAGTATTAAAGCTTTATCCATTAACATTAAGCTTTTTGGTGAAAATCATCCTAGAGTGGCAATGAGTTACAGTAACTTGGGACAAATCTACGAAGAGCAAGGTAAATTAGGCAAGGCGGCAGGGTGTATTAATAAAGCACTTACCATTAATATTAAGCTTTTTGGTGGAAATCATCCTAAGATGGCAACCAATTATAGCAATCTAGGAGTAATCTACAAAGCCCAAGGCAAGCTCGAACAAGCAGCAGAGCATAGTATTAAAGCCCTTGCTATTGAACGTGAAGTTTATGGTGAAAACCATCCCGCAGTGGCAAGCTGTTACAGTAACCTGGGAGCAATCTACCAGGCCCAAGGCCAGTTAGACAAAGCGGTAGGGTGCATTAACCAAGCACTTGCCATTAACCTTAAGCTTTTTGGTGAAAATAATCCCAAGGTGGCAACTGGTTACAACAGCCTAGGAGTGATCTATCAAGCTCAAGGCAAATTGGAACAAGCGGCAGAGTATAGTATTAAAGCCCTTGCTATTGAAAGTAAAGTTTATGGTGAAAACCATCCCGCAGTAGCAAGTTGTTACAGTAACCTGGGAGCAATCTACAAAGAGCAACGTCATTTAGACAAAGCGAAAGAGTATATTAGCAAAGCGCTTGCCATTAACCTTAAGTTTTATGGTGAAAATCATTCAGGGGTGGCAATTAATTACAATAACTTGGGAGCAATTTACCAAGCTCAAGGCAATTTAAACAAGGCGTTAGAGTATAGCCTTAAAGGGCTTGCTATTGACCTTAAGTGTTTTGGTGAAAACCATCCTATGAGGGCAAGGTATTATAACAATCTAGGACAAATCTACCAAGATCAAGGCAATTTAGACAAGGCTTTAGAATATAGCAACAAAGCCCTTGCTATAGACCTTAAACTTTATGGTGAGAATCACCCCACGGCGGCAATCGATTATAATACCCTAGGGCAAGCCTATTACGAGCAAGGCAATTTAGACAAAGCAACTAAATATCTTAAGAAAGCTTTAGATATTAACCTTAAGTTTTTTGGTGAAAACCATCCTAAGGTGGCAAAAGGGTATAACAACCTAAGAGTAATCTACCAAAAACAAGGCAATCTTGAGCAAGCGGCAGAGCATAGCATTAAAGTGCTTACCATTAGCATCAACCTTTATGATGAAAATCATCCCACAGTGGCAAGTTGTTACAGCGACCTAGGGGTAATCTACAAAGCCCAGGGTAATTTAAATAAGGCGTTAGATTATAGTGCCAAGGCGCTTGACATTGACCTTAAGCTTTATGGAGAAAATCATCCCACTGTAGCAAGTTGCTACAGCAATCTAGGAGCAATTTACCAAGCCCAAGGCCATTTAGACAAAGCGGCACAGTCTATTAACAAAGCGCTTACCATTAATATTAAGCTTTATGGGGAAAAGCATCCAAAGGTGGCAACCGATTATAGCAATCTAGGAGTAATCTATCAAGCCCAAGGCAAGCTCGAACAAGCAGCAGAGCATAGCACTAAAGCGCTTACCATTAATGTTAAGCTTTATGGAGAAAATCATCCCACAGTAGCTACTTGTTATAGTAATCTAGGTGTAATCTATAAAGCCCAAAAAAATTTAGGCAAAGCGGCAGAACACAGCCGCAAAGCACTCACTATTAACCTTAAGCTTTATGAAGAAAATCATCCCACAGTGGCAATCGATTATCACAATCTAGGAGCAATATTTAAAAGCCAGGGTAATTTAGGCAAGGCAGTAAAGTATATCAATAAAGCGCTTGCTATAGACCTTAAACTTTATGGTGAGAATCATTACGCAGTGGCAAGAGATTACAACACCCTAGGACAAGCCTGTCACGAGCAAGGCAATTTAGATAGGGCAGCAGATTATACCAACAAGGCCCTTGCTATTGGCCTTAAGCTTTTTTGTGAAAATCATCCCACGATGGCGAGCTATTACAGCAACTTAGGACAAATCTACCAAGATCAAGGCAATTTAGATAAGGCAGCAGAATATAGCAGCAAAGCACTTAAGATTAGCGCTAAGCTTTTTGGTGAGAATCATCCCACAGTGGCAATCGATTACAATAATCTAGGACAAATCTATCAAGTGCAAGGCAATTTAGACAAGGCGACTGAATATCTTAAGAAAGCTTTAGCTATTAACCTTGAGCATTTTGGTGAAAATCACTCTACTCTGGCAATTTGTTATAGTAATTTAGGAGGGGTCTACCAACGACAAGGTAATTTAGAAAAGGCATTTGAGCATACTAGCAAAGCCTTAGAGCTCGCCTACCGCCTATATGGAAGAAATCATCCTAAGGTAATAAAATTTTGCAATGACCTATTAGGCCTCTTCTTAAAGGCTTATTTAACAGGCCCTAGAAAAAAGTAGCTTTCTTTGAGGAGAGTATAATTTTCCAATCTAATTGGATGGCATAGATTGAAAAATCATTATATGGCAAAATTTTACTTTTTTAAAGGCAAGTAATACTAACTTAATAGCTCTTAAATAAGCCTAGGAGTGGAGAATCTTGTAGCAAGGTACCCCCCAATATTTGCACTGGCTTGTATTAAACCTTTATGCCACCAGACTTGTTTTAAAGGCATTTTTTATATTAAATTTTTTTGACATGTTTATCTGTGATTTCTCATCACATTTCAGAATAATATATTTTTGGTAAGGAGGCCCTAAGCATCTAAGGATAATTCTATGACGTTCTTTCAAATTGGTAATTTGCAATTTTTTATGTTCAATAAAGATCATATGCAGGCCTAGAAAACAGAAAAATACCCAGCGGATGGTTGGCTTTTGCGTAGGTTTCTTAAGTTGATTTAAGAAGTTCTCACCATTTTCTCGCAATTTTCTCGGATTTTATATTCAAGCGCAAAATAAATTAAAAGGCATAGAGTCATTACCATTAAAAGAGCTTCGATTCTTTATGGCTTTTTTAGAAAGAAAGAAGAGACAAAAAAATCGGGGCTTTTCAAGAATCTAAATCCTCTTTCTACACTTTGCTCAAGCCTTATATGTTTTCAAAACTGCCTGAGCAGGAAAAGAAGTTACATCCATATCATTGATTGCTAAGACGGAAAAACTCTTTATTCCTTTTTAAATCTCCCTTATTAAGCGAAGAGCAAGCTACTGTTCCCCCTAGGTAATAGCTAAGTATAGAAGGTGCTTGCCCAGCTTTGGGTCGACCAGCTGTAGTATGCTTTTGAGTGGCTATAACTTGAGGTCCTATAAGAGGTCCTATAATTTGTATATATTTAAGCTTTTTTGCAAACTTATCTAATTGGCGTTTAGCATCGTTGGGGCATGAAAACTCTTGCTTTATAAACTTAAAGAAAGCTTTAGATTCTTTTTTACTGCCCTTAAGATAATGCTTGGCTAAAGTACGGCATTCTCTTTGATAGGCCGCTTGACTAAAGATGACTACCCATCTTTGTTCAACACCGGCATAGCAAGAGGTGCTCTCAAAAGCTCGATAGCCTTCTGTTATTGCTACCGTCTTGTCGTAAGGCACTTCAAATATGAGCTCTTTAGCCTCTTTGATTTGCATGGGCACACGCATGATAAATAAGCTTTGTTCTTCTTTAAAAACTTGTAAGGTGGCTGGCGTATAAAGAGCATTGTCTCCTACTATATAACAATTCTCGTAGGCTTGCAGAAAGCTTTTTGGTTAGGTCAGTAATCAAAACAGCAAAATCTTTATGCCCTTTGCGTATAGCAATTTCATCAATATCGATGACTTGCGTAGATAGAACGGTTGTAGGTGTTGTTTGTTCGTAGCTACCTTTTGTTAACTCTCTGCAGCCGTTTTATCACTCATCTCAAACCTTAAGCTTATGAGAGAAGCCGCTGTTTTTTGACAGCATCTATAGACTTACTGATCATATAGTTTGGTAGAGTGCCTGTAAGGAGAAGCAAAATCTAAAAATCCATTAAGTTACAATAACATTCTTGGCATTCAAACCTTCTTAAATCAATTTCAATGTAACAAGCTCGTCCAGCTAAATCTACATCACGGTAAACTTTTTGGCTTAATATCCAATTAAATTAAACGCTGACTGACCATAGCAGGGCGTTTTGATGAGAAAGATTTGACAAATGCTATATAAATCTAGAATCATCTTCTTTTTAAAAGAAGGAGGTAACAATGGCCAGAAGAAAAACCACTGATAAAAATTTTGCTGATTTGCAAGAAGAGATTGATTTAGAGAGATTTAGAGAAAGCGTAAGATCTAACTTT
>NZ_JAEMUE010000075.1:0-71770 GCF_018342435.1 Neochlamydia sp. AcF65 | reverse complement strand
ATCCTTAATTTAACTCCTAATATGAGGCATATTTTGCAGGTTTTAGGCCCTCCTTTTCAGAAATTATATGCTAATGGAAATTAACTTGCGGAATGTGGGATGTATCCAATAAAACAGATTTTTCGAAATCCTACATGGTAAAAAAAATTTTAGAAAAAGTGGTCTATTATTTGTCTAGCGACTACTCTTTTCAGTAAAGTTTGCCTAGCCTAAACTAATAATCTTTGCTAACTTTTCCTTCGGGGAAAGCTGATCATACTCATCTTTTTCTCTCCAGTAATAACCCTGTTGCTGCAATCCATGGATAAAGTAAAATTGCTCGAAAACTTTAGCAAAAATGGCTTTATCTTCATTGGGATAAATATACCAGCCGGTATGATATTGCTCTTTAAACTCT
The DNA here is from genome assembly GCF_018342435.1 of Neochlamydia sp. AcF65. NCBI lineage: Bacteria > Pseudomonadati > Chlamydiota > Chlamydiia > Parachlamydiales > Parachlamydiaceae > Neochlamydia > Neochlamydia sp. AcF65. Next base: position 71,373 of record NZ_JAEMUE010000075.1, on the reverse strand, counting down.
TTGGAAACAGTAATTCCCGAAGCAGTAATAGCATCAAGCATCCATTTCTCATGAATCTTTACTTCTACATCCGGGATTAACTCCGCTGCTATGGCTTGATTGCGCGGATTAATTAAAAGCTTTATTTGCATATTTTTTCTCTCAATTACTTTATTTAAAGTTAGCATTTATTATTTTTTTATAAAAGCAGAGAGTTTGATTAATAATTATCAAAATCCTCCTCCTGCCCCTCAAGCTTCTGATTCCACTTTTCCATAAGTTGCTTGACTATCCCTAAAGAGTTTTTATTTTCTTTAATGGCTTTTTCTAAGGTGTGGCAAGCTTCATTCATCCATTCAAGCGCTTCTTTTGGCATCTCGCGGCTTTGCATATATTTTGCATAGCCTTCTCTTGCTTTATTATCCACTAATTTTATTAAATTCTGATCGAATGGTCTCTTAAATGCAGGGTGAGACAAATACTCCATTTTCAAGGGTTCTCCTATGCCTTTAAAGCAGCGATCGTGATCAATACCATAAGCTTTATATTGAACGGGAGAGGTGTTTTCTATGGCTTTGTATAAGATATTGCCTGAATGTCTATCACCATTGCCAAAGATAAGGTCAAAAATAGCCAGAGCGTGTATTTCTCGATTGGAGACAGTTGCTTGCATTTGCTCTATTTCGGAGGTGCTTTTGGCGTCTTGAAGAAAAAGTTGAGCTGAGCCTTGCCAGTTGTTAAAATTGATTTGTACTGTCTTTGGAATAGGAAACAAGCCATTTGAGTTAACACCAGAAGCTGCTTGTTCTCTGCTACCCATCGTAGGATCTTGGCTAAAATTGTCTTGTATACAGGGCTTGAATATAAAAAGTTGCTGGCCCTCAGCCTGTAAAATGTATGTCTCGTTAACATTTGTGCTTCCAAGAGCGTGAGTACTTAGAAGAGGAAATTGCTTTAGCCCCTCTTGGTAATCGATGCTTTCTTTTTGGTACTTTTCATAAGCTTGCTCAAAGATATTACCAATCTCTTCGTTCATTTGTTTTATTTTTTCAAGCTCTTCAGGTATTTTGCTTGGAGGGCAGTCCCTTAAAAATCCTGGCAACCCTGGATGATAGCTGGCCGGGTTAGGTTTTTTGGCAAGATAGTCCCTTGCTGCTTGCGAAGCGTCCTCACATGTCTTATATGCAGAAAGAGCTTGAAAGCAGCCAGATAGACTTTTCACAAGATAGGCTACATGAGGTTTTTCTGGAATTTGTTTTAATGAAGAAAAATGCTCGCTAAATTCTTTTAAAGGTTCTTCAAACAAAGCGGCATGCATGTTCTTAATTTCTTCTCCCGTCACTGGCTTATTCAATCCAAATTTATTAGAAACCATATTAAAGATAACATTGGCAAGTTCTCTTTCTGTCTTCAACTTTTGTTGAGTAATTAATTGGTTAATCTTAGGGATGTTTTTCTTAGCTGTTGCTTGGCCAAAACACTTTTCTATTGCTTCATAGAAGGGCTGAGGATTCAAAGGTTTGTTTGAGATATCTTCTGTTTTATCTAAGGCACTACTTTGAGTAGCCTCTGCTTTGACTTTTTTTGTTGGACGCTCACCGGTAGTTTCATTCCTTGGTAAAGCTTGTTGGACTTCCAAATGCCGCTTTTTTGCCTCAAGCTCTAAGGTGTTTTTTTTATCTATCGTAGAGGTTGTTGCTTCTAATTCTTTTTCTTCAACTTCCGCGGGCGCTTCCTGGTTTTGGATACCTTTTTCTTTTTCATTCGAGGCTGTCTGCTCTGTTGAGTTAAGGAAATATTGATGATTGCCGTCCAAGCGCATGCCTAATTTTTCTGGATTCATGCATTTCCTCCATCCTACTAGACTTACTTTCTTAATAAGAATTGATCTTATTAATTTAATTATAATAATTAATTTTTTAATTATATATACATTTTATAAAAAATTTGTATTTTTAATTTTTTTAGTTAAAATAGATGAGGAAGAAAGACAGGGTTATCAATGGAGATAAATCCGTAAGGTAGTTAGTGGGCTCCTATTCGTAAACGGTCACGGGATGTAAAAGTTTTTTTAGATAACAGAAGGTGTAGGTTGCTTGGTACGACCTATATAGATAGCATCTGTTAGAAAATCTTGAATAAATTTTCTTTGTCGATGAAGAGTTTCTATACAGTTAGGCAACATCTCCCTCCACTTTTTGCCATAGATAGAATGGCTATCGAGACATAACTTGCGTGCAATGGCTAGATTTTTTAAAGATTCTTCGGCGGCATTATAGGTCATAGGAATAGCAGGAGCTTCCAAGTAAGCACTAAAATGTTTGATCTGCTTTAAAAGCTTATGGCAAAACTTCCGCTTTTGGAGTAATTGAACGATTAGCTTTTTGATCAGTGAATGGTAGCTTGGAGCTATTCATGGAATTTTGATTAAGCTGTTCTTCCAACTGGGCAATGCGTGCTTCAAGCTTGGTGATTATCTTTTTTAGTCTATTTGCTATGGCTTCTAGCTGGGCATTTTCAGCTCTTAGCTGTATAATCTCAGCCCTTAGCTCTGCATTCTCTTTAAGTAGTTGCTGGTATGAAGATTGCATACTACTCAACATATGATTAAGTAAGTATAAATTCTAAAAATTATTTTATTTATCACAAACTAATTGATAGCCCTGTGATCGCTTCACGACTTATTAAGATCGTTTAAAATAGAGGCTATTTAACCAGCGTCTTATATGATGAGAAAACCTTATCCTAGCGATTTAAATAATCAAGAAGGGCAAGGGCTTGAACCTATCACATGCAAGAAAAAAGCTGGCAAGCTACCTAAGCACTCTAGACAAGAGATGCTTAATGCCATCTTGTATGTTTTAAGGACAGGCTATCAATGGACAGATCTTCCGCATGATCTATCTCCTTGGAAATCGGTCTGTTCTCAATTTATAAGATGGAAACAGAGTGATTTATTCGAACAAATTAATACTTATTTAAGGCGATCGCTTCGCCAAAGCTTAAGGCAAGTTAGCAGAGCTTAAATACAGGCTGTAGCCGATAGCCAAAGTGTCAAAACAACTGAAAAAAAGGGCTCTGCGGATACGAGGGCAGCAAGAAAATTAAAGGCAGGAAAAGGCACATAGTGGTGGATCATTTGGGGCTGTTAATAGCAGTCATAGTTAAGTAGCGCAGCTTGTAGAGACAGAGATGGGCTAAAAGCGCTATTTTGCTATTGTCAGGGAAAAGTTTTATGGCCAAAAAAATGCTTGCCGATAAAGAGTATAGCAGGGAAGAGATGAAATTAGAAGCAGCTTTACATGGTATTGATTTAACAATCATTAAAAGATCTAAGCTAAAAGGATTTCATCTACAAGCAAAAAGATGAATAGTAGAAAGAACATTTGCCAGGTTTGGTAAATGCCGCAGCTGAGATTATGAGAACTTACCTAACACCAGCCAAGCATTCCTCTACTTAGCTATGATACTTCTGATGGTAATAAGAATAGTTCAATGAGTTAATTCAGAAAATGCCTCTTAAATAGAGGGGAGAGGGCAAGTAAGCTAAAAGGTATGTTTTTTAATTGTTATAGGCGTGGCTTATCAGCTTTTTAAAGGATTCTCGCTATATATCTTTTCTACCTGGGAAAATGGCATCATCTGCGTTTCTGCCTTTGATGGTTTACCTGTAGGTATGGCTAGCTTAATCCCGGTAAATCCCTGAAAAGCCATTGCCATTAATCCACTCATCATGAAAGTAATGCCCATCCCTCTAAGAGCAGGAATTACCTTCGAAGTGGCTAGCTTTTCACGGATAGCGGCAATAAGTGCAATAGCTAACCACCACCCAAGGCCTGAGCCAAAAACATAGACGAGATTGGCCCAAAAAGGATAATCGCGTGTAACGGCAAAAAGGCAGGCTCCTAGAATGGCACAATTAACAGCAATTAGAGGTAAATAAAGTCCTAAAGACATATATAAAGCAGGGGCAACCTTTTCTATGATGATTTCAAGGATTTGCACAAAGCCCGCAATCACAGAAATAAAAAGTAAAAATTCTAAAAAGCCTAGGTTAATTTGGGAAGCTTCAAGGCCAAAAGCAGAAAGCCAGCTGAGCGCTCCTGCACCAGTAATAAAGCGATGGACAAACCAATTGAGGATACCGGAAATAGTGAGAACAAACACAACCGCTAGGCCTAGCCCATTGGCTGTTTTTAATTTGGTCGAGCAGGCTAAATAGGTGCACATGCCTAAAAAGTTAGCCAAAAGGAAATTTTCGATAAATATCGCTTGAAGAAGAAGGCCTAATAAATTCAAAGGCTCGTAATTTCCCATCCACATAAACTTTTTATCCCTCGTTCTTATTAGGGGTGTTAAATACCCAGATCATGCCGCCTATAATAAAAAACGCCGCTGGAGGGCTAACCATCAGGGCAAAATTATCATACCCATTGGGATGAGTAGCTGTCGCATACCAACTATAGGGAATAACTTGGTAGCCGAACAGCTGTCCAAAGCCGAACAATTCTCGAATACCACCTACTACCATTAGCACCCATGCATAGCCTAAGCCAGCACCTAGCCCATCCATGAATGCACAGAGGGGCCCTACATTTTTTGCCATCCCCTCGGTACGTCCCATGACTATGCAGTTAGTAATAATCAATCCAACAAAAACGCTTAAAACTTTAGATATGTTAAAAAAATAGGCTTGTAAGAATTGATCAATGATAATTACAAAAACAGAAATGATGGCTAGCTGGGTAATCATGCGTACGCTATCAGGAGTAACTTTTCTAAGAAGTGAAACAAACAAAGAAGAAAAGGCCGTTACAAATGCTACCGAAAGGCCCATAGTGAGCGAAACAGAAAGTCTATTCGTAACCCCTAAAGCTGAGCAAATACCTAGTACCGCTACTAGGATTTGATTGTCTCCCCAAAGCTGAGCAGTCAAGTATGAACGAGCGGCTACATTTGTCGATACCATCTGGTCTCTCTCCTTAAGCAAAAGACAGTGTTATATTATTTATCCACAGTTGGATTTTCTTATAATCTTTAATACTATTTGTTTCAAGGCTTGCTTTGTTTATCGTTTAATTTTTAAGGCAGCGAGAGTCTCTTTATCAGCCATGTATTTTTTCTTGTGAAAGAGAATAAGTGTGATGAAGCTTAATAAGAAAGGGGCGATACGGTGCAAGGACATTACGATAGGCATCTGTAACTCCATTACCTGTAAGAGTAGCTCCTGCCATCCCATCAATAGCACTGTTGGCTTTAGGGGTAGTGCCTAAGCTTTCGGCTACTTTGCCTTTGATAACAGTAAGACCGAGCGGCGCTGACTTAAAATCAGTTTTGCCATCAGCGTTCTGCTGAAAGATTTGCTTATTAGGGAAAAGGCTCTGCCAGTAGGCCTCCGAAATGTTGGCCCCCAGGCCAGGCGTTTCTTTCTGATCATACCAAGAAATGCCTATTACCGTGTTGCCATCAGGCTTAATAGCTAGATAGCCATAAATAGCATCCCATAAGCCAAGGCCATTGATAGGTATAACATATCCTTCCGCTGCAGAGTTTATGCTGCTCTCTTTATCAATCAAATTGGGAAGAATCTTGTAAATCAGCATGAGAGGTAGTTGATAGTAACCCGTTTTGCGGTAAGCTACAAGGTAATCATTGTAATTAATTTTTTCTTCCTCAAAAGTTTTGATATTACCCTCTTTGTCTACCAGTAAAGGGATTATGCGTTTGCTATAAATATCAAGCAGCTGTCGGTTGGTAGCCATCTGGGGAGAATTGCTAGGAACTAACCTTCCTTCTTCATAGTTAGCAGAAAGGTACTTCCCTTGAGCATCCTGGACAAGGAAATAATCCTGGTGATCCAAAAGCTTAGCAGCAATCATCATTTGCTTGCTTCTATCTAGCTCTTTGGCCACTTCTTTAGGCTTTTCTAAGACACTTGCCAAAATCGATAAAATAAGAGCGCAGGCAAAACTTAAAACAATCATAAAAAAGATAGTGTAAGTATTGCTCATAGCTTTTTTAGGAATGGATGCGGACACGGCTAATGCTCCTTTTTCTAAAGTGCTTGGCGGCATAGTAGTCAAATAAAGGGGCAAAGACATTGCCCATTAAAATAGCTAGCATTACACCTTCAGGATAAGCCGGATTGATGACCCGGATGACTAAAGTTACCATGCCACAAAAAACTCCATATATCCATTTAGCAAGAGGAATAGACGGAGAAGAAACAGGATCAGTGGCCATAAAAACCAATCCAAAAGCAAGCCCTCCCAATAAAAGATGTTTATAAGCGGGAAAACCAAACTGGGCGGCTGTCCAAGCTCCTTGGCTAGGGAATAAATAGCTTGAACTTAGTTGAAATAAAAGAGCAGTCCCCAATGCGCCCAGCAACATTCCTAACATGGTTCGCCATGAACCAATGCCAGTCCATATAAGAAATAGAGCGCCTAAAAGGCAAGCTAAAGTGGAGGTCTCACCTAGGCAACCTAGTTTATTGCCTAGAAAAAAGCTCCAGTCATGATTATTCCCCAGGCCATAATTTAAGGAAGAGAAGTGATAGGCATCTTCATAATATCCACTGGAAAGACCCAACCCTCCTTCAGCAAGAGGGCTGGTTACAAAGCTTTTTATCTGATCCATAGTAAGCTCGCCTAGCGTGGCATTTTGATGAGTAAGGGAATTCCATTGATCAAAGTGTGTACGGATGGTTTGGATAGTGCTTACATCTGTGCCTATAGCATGAGTAGCAATCGTATCGACATGAATACGTTTAATATCCTGAGGGACATTAAAAATAGCTAATTTCGTCGCTTGTGAATATCCATCAAAGGCTGTAGCCTGCCCTTCCTGATTCATTTTGAGCAGGCTTTCGCGTATGATAGTAGGATTAGAGCCTACCCATACGTCGCCACTCATTTTTCCAGGAAAGGTAAAAAAGAGAAACGCTCGGCATGCGAGTGCTGGATTAACAATATTCATGCCCGAGCCTCCAAAAATCTCTTTACCTAAGACTACACCGGCAGAAACGCCTACCGCTGCCATCCAATAAGGGATAGTGGGAGGAAGGATAAGCACATATAAAATACCTGTAACGAGAAACCCTTCTGAAATTTCATGTTTCCTTACGCAGGCAAAGAAAGCTTCCCAAAAGCCTCCCACTGCATAGGAAAGAAGTGTTAAAGGAAGAAAGATTTTAAGCCCCTCCATAATAATAGGGATATAGCGGCTATTGTATGTAGCAAAAGCCCAATATGCATGGAAATTTTTACTTGCCTCTAAATATTCATTCATTAATTTATAATCGCCGCTACTATAGACATATTTAAGTAAACCGGTGTTCCATATGGCCATCATAATACAGGGTAGCAGAGCAATAACTACAAGGATCATCCAGCGCTTCACGTCAATAGCATCCCGGATATGGGGAGCTCGCCTTGTATTCACAGCCGCTTCGTAAAGAAAAGTATCATTCGCATTAATTAAAGGATGCAGTTTATGAAGAGGCCTGCCTGGTTCAGCAAGCTTTTGGAGGGAACTGAGTAATCGTCTGAGCATATCTATTCCTTGTAAAAATTGGAGGGTACCAAAACTGCAAGAAAAAATTAAATGAAAAAATTTAAATTAACGAAAAGATGAGAAGAGAATGGCCTCGTTAAATTTTTTTGAATTTCAGTGGTAGAGTTTTTATTCATTATTTTTCTATTAAACAATAAAAAGCTAATTGCTCTTAAAGCCTTTGCTGGCAGGTTATATTTTTAAAGATTATAATTTTTAGTTCATCTAAACCATGTAGGGTAAACAGCTAATAGGTTTTTGATTGCCAAGCTTTTGATAAAATTGGTGGGCAGTTATGGATGATCTAACTTTTTGGATGCGATTGCGTAGTCGTCTGCAAGATCAATGATACGCGCAGATAGCTATCTTTTATGTGCTGCAGTTTTTAATTTGCATTTTTTATTCAGCATCAAAAGATTGAGTAACACTGCCCCTGCGATCGCTTACTAAAATACTCTTCATCCAAGAGGTAAAAGCAATTCATCTAATGAAAGCCTGGTTGATTAGTTTGGTTTAAAGAACATTTGTATTTTTGAGGGATAGGGATAGTTAAAGCCTAACTACTGGCTCTAATAGTAGCTAAAACGTTAACTTAAAAAAGTTTGAAAGGGATTGGGATTTTTTCATGTAAAAAGCGTGTTAAGAAGAATTGATTAACATGGCGTCTAGGGACTTATGCTTTACACATACTTGCTGATAATTTATAATTTAACTTTTTTACTTAAATCTAGAGGCTAGGAAGAATAGCATGTGCAAGACGCTCTTTACAAATACAAGAAATAAATTCTCTAATAAATGGGTAGGGGTGGTATTAATAAGCTTAGCGCTCTTTGGTTTAACACGCTTATATTTTAGAATGACCGATGATTTTCGATTATCTAATATTAATTATAATATGCCTTATCGCCATGAATGGGAGGTTCCCTCTCTGCCTAAAGAAGAGCAACAGCAACTTAATAATATTTTGGATCAAAAATTTTACTATGTTGGAAAAGGGGCTCAGTCCTATGCCTTTAAGAGTGCTGACGATAAATATATCCTCAAGTTTTTTAAATTTAAGCATCTTAAACCTTCTGTTTTTATTTCTCTTATCCCTCCCATAGGTCCGCTGAAAGCTTACAAAGATAAGCAAAGAGAGCGCAAGCATAGACTGTTAAATAGCGTTTTTGATGGTTATCACTTAGCTTATAACATTCATGCTCATGAGGCTGGTCTGATTTATATCCATTTAAATAAGAGTATTAACTTACATAAAACTGTGACTATTAAAGATAAAATAGGAATAGAAAGACAGATTGACTTAGATCAGGTACCTTTTATTCTTCAAGAGAAGGCTAATACTACTCGCGCAGAAATGATAACCCTCCTGGGTGCTCACGATATGCCTGGGGTAAAAAAACGCATTCAACAGATCTTTGATCTTTATCTCTTAGAATATCACAAAGGCATTTACGATAGAGATCATGGTGTTATGCATAATACCGGTTTTGTACAAGATAGAGCTATACATTTAGATGTGGGTAAGCTTACAAAAGATGAGCGTATGAAAAATTCTGCTTATAGTAAGCGCGATTTTTTGCAAGTGGTCCATAAGTTGAATACATGGTTTAAATTAAACTATCCTGAATACCATTCTACTATAAATATTTATATGGAGCAGCGAATGCAAAAAATGTTTGAAGAGCTTCCTGTAAGATAATGGCCAAGCTTGGCAATATTTTAGCTGCTTTTGTCGATTTTATTTATCCTTTGAAATGCATGCATTGTGCGGATCCTATTTCCCATGGTAAGGGGGGCCTTTGCTTTAAGTGTGCTCTTCAACTGACACTTATCGATATAGAAGAACGTTGTCCCTGCTGCTTTAGTGTAGAGTATGAACCTGAACATCCTATTTGCTATGTTTGCTTTATGCAAACACCTGTTTTAAAAAAATATGCAGCAGCATTTGATGATCAAGGTGTGGCAGCTTCTTTGATGAATAAGCTTCAGTACGCTAATCAACCCTACCTTGCTCAAGGAGCAGCTGCTTACATGGTTTTACAACTCTTAAACCTAAAATGGCCGTTACCCGATTTAATTGTACCTGTACCTTTAACCTTTACGCAGGGTATCTCACGAGGTTATGACGCTAGTCTTTTATTAGCAGAATCTCTAGGAGAGATAGTGAAGCGCCCCGTGCAATCCCTTTTGCATAAAAGTTTATGGAATGAGGATGAGGAAGGAAAAACAAAGCAGCGAGGAAATTATTCAAATACCCATCCTTTTTTATTAAAAAAAGAGATTAATGTGCAAGATAAGGTGATTGTATTAGTTAAAGATAAGGTGAGGACGGGCCACACCATGAATTGCTGTGCAGAGGTTCTCGGTGAAGGTTTTCCTAAAGCTATTTATGGACTTTCTTTTTGTAAATCCATTTAATGCCTGATCAGTATAGTACCTTTATCTCCACCTTAGAGCTCTTTTTTATCTTCCAAAAAGCCCATCTTCTAGCTTATAGATCCTATCTAAAATAAGAACCTGCTTGTTCATATCTCCTTTAAGGAAAGTACATTTTACCTATTTGCTTATAAAGAGAGGGCATTAATGCTGTGTTCAGTGCTGTTGTGTTGTTTAAAAAACTATGTTTAGAGTTTCTCTAACAAAGAAATCACTTTTCCACCAAGGACGCCTTTAAGTGTCATACATATTTTTAGTTGCTTTTTGAGCAATATAGGTGAAGGAGACAAAATCCCCCAGAAAATATCAGAAATAAACTCCTTAGCCGTTAAGCTTGGAAATAGCGGAATATAGAACGCTGTTGGAAGATTTTTCCTTAGCTTTAGCAGAGAAATAGGCCTTTAGATCCTACGCATCTATAGTAAACCAAAAGCTCTCTATATTTTTAAAACTTTTTAAGCCTATCAATTTATCCTTTTAACGTTATAGGCGAGGAAGGCAGGTGCCTTTTCAGCTACAGCCTAAAACGTTGCTTTAATTCCTCTGGTATGTTTTCCAGCGGATTTCCGTCTAACTTAAGATCTAAATACTCAGGGAGCAGTGCTGTTTCTGCAGGAAGGGAGGTAAGCTGGTTGCTGTTTAAGTCAAGCTCTTGCAGCTGGGATAGCTGTCCTATCCACGCAGGAAAGCTTGCTAGCTGGTTTTTGCTTAAGCAAAGCCATTCCAGGCAAGAAAGCCGCCTAATTTCAGTAGGAAGAGAGGTAAGCTGGTTATTGTTTAAGTCAAGCTCTTGCAGTTGAGAAAGATAGCCTATCTTTGCATGAAGAGAGGTAAGCTGGTTGCTGCTTAAGTCAAGTTTTTCCAGATCCGATAGCTGTCCTATCTCTGCAGGGAGGAGGGTAAGCCGGTTGCTTCCTAATGTAAGCCTTTGCAGCTGGGATAACTGCCCTATTTCTGCAGGAAGGGAGGTAAGCTGGTTGTGGTGTAAGGGAATCTTTAGGAGCCGAGATAATTGACCTATTTCTGCAGGAAGAGAGGTAAGCTGATTATTGTTTAAGTGAAGCTCTCGTAGCTGGGATAATTGCCCTATCTCAGAAGGAAGGGATGTAAGCTGATTATTGTTTAAGTAAAGCCTTTGCAGCTGGGATAACTGCCCTATTTCTGCAGGAAGGAATGTGAGTTGGTTGCTGTTTAAGTTAAGCTCTTGCAGCTGGGCAAGTCGCCCTATTTCTGGAGGTAAAAAGGTCAACCCAATGCTTCTTAAGCTTAAATTCGTAATATTTTGGTCATATCTTTCAATCCACTCTCTGAGAAGTTCTCCTTTTTTTTGTAAAGGCAAATATTTAATTTTCTCTCGATCCAAGTATTCTCTTCCATTAGGTAATGCTTTCCACATTAACAGGCGATTGATGTTCAGCAAATAAGAGGAGTAATTAGGCAGAGTAAAATATTTTTCTTCCTCAGTTACCCATTTAAATTCTAACTCTGCAGGAGAAATCGAGCTAGCTAAAGCGAAGATTTGCCTAAAAATTGCATTTATCTTTGCTGTTTCAGAAAGTCTATCTCCTAGCTTATAAATCCTATCTAAGATAAGAGCCTGCTTGTTAACATCTCCTTGTGGAACATGTACTTTACCTATTTGCTTATAAAGAGAAGGCATGACTTCATTAGCTAGGAGATGATACCATCTTCCACACACGCTAAATAAGGAAGGGCAAGCGCATGCCTTTAAAATAGGGACTAATATTTCATTAGGTAAATGTTCAATGGTGATAGAAGAGCTAGGATTCATTGAATGGCGCCTTTAAGTGTTATACATGTTTTTTAAGCAAAATAGGGGAAAGACTCAAAATGTACAAGAAAATATTAGAGAGAAACTCCTTAAGCCGTTAAGCTTGGAGATAGTGGAGTATAGAACGCTGTTAGAAAATTTTTCCTTAACTTTTGCAGAGAAATAGACCTTTAGATCCTACGTCTCTATAGTAAACCAAAAGCTCTCTATATTTTTAACACTTTCTAAGCTTACCAGTTTGCCCCCCTAACGTCATAGGTGAGGAAGACAGGTACCTTTTCAGCTACAGCCTAAAACGTTGCTTTAATTCCTCTGGTATGTTTTCCAGCGGATTTCCGTCTACCTTAAGCTTTAAATATTCAGAGAGCAGTGCTATTTCTGCAGGAAGGCAGGCAAGCTGGTTGTGATCTACGTTAATTATTTCTAGCTGGGCAAGCTGCCCTATCTCTACCGGAAGGAAGGTAAGCTGGTTGTGGTGTAAGTGAATCTTTAGGAGCCGAGATAATTGGCCTATTTCTGCAGGAAGGGAGGTAAGCTGATTATTGTTTAAGTGAAGCTCTTGTAGCTGGGATAACTGCCCTATCTCTGCAGGAAGGGAGGTAAGCTGGTTGTGGTGTAAGTGAATCTTTAGGAGCCGAGATAATTGGCCTATTTCTGCAGGAAGGAAAGAGAGCTGGTTGTTGCTTATGTAAAGCTCTTGTAGCTCAGAGAGTTGATGTATCTGAGCTGGAGAAGCGGCGAGTTGATTGTTGCTTAAGTAAAGCCATTGCAGCTGGAATAATTGCCCTATCTCTGCAGGAAGGGAAGTAAGCTGGTTACTGTTTAGGCCAAACCATTGCAGCTGGGCAAGCTGCCCTATCTCTGCAGGAAGGGAAGTAAGCTCATTGTTGTTTAAGTCAAGTTCTAGCAGCTGGAGTAGCTGTCCTATCCCCGTAGGAAGGGAAGTAAGCTGATTATTATTTAAGTGAAGCTCTTGTAGCTGGGATAATTGCCCTATCTCTGTAGGAAGGGAGGTAAGCTGGTTGCTACCTAAGCCAAGCCCCTGCAGCTGGGATAATTGCCCTATCTCAAAAGGAAGGCAGGCAAGCTGATTGTTGTTTAAGTAAAGCTCTTGCAGTTGAGAAAGATTGCCTATCTCTGCAGGAAGGGATGTAAGCTGGTTGTTACTTAAATCAAGTAGTCGTAGCTGAGATAGTTGCCAAATCTCTGCAGGAAGGGAGGTAAACTGGCTGTTGCTTAAGTCAAGTTTTCGCAGCTGAGATAATTGCGCTATTTCTGCAGGAAGGGATGTAAGCTGGTTGTTACTTAAATCAAGTAGTCGTATCTGAGAAAGTTGCCCTATCTCAGAAGGTAAAAAGGTCAGGCCAATCTCGTTTAAATATAACTCTTCACTATGGTGGCCATATCTTTCAATCCACTCTCTGAGAAGTTCTCCTTTTTTTTGTAAAGGCAAATATTTAATTTTCTCTCGATCCAAGTATTCTCTTCCATTAGGTAATGCTTTCCACATTAACAGGCGATTGATGTTCAGCAGATAAGAGGAGTAATTAGGCAGAGTAAAATATTTTTCTTCCTCAGTTACCCATTTAAATTCTAACTCCATAGGAGAAAAGGAACTAGCCAAAGCAAAGATTTGTTTAAAGATTGCATTTATTTTTATTACCGCAGAAAGCTCTTCTTCTAGCTTATAGATCCTATCTAAAATAAAAGCCTGCTTGTTAACATCCCCTTGTGGAACATGTACTTTACCTATTTGCTTATAAAGAGAAGGCATGACTTCATTAGCTAGGAGATGATACCATCTTCCACACACGCTAAATAAGGAAGGGCTAGCACACTCTTTTAAAATAGGGACTAATATTTCATTAGGTAAATGTTCAATGGTGATAGAAGAGCTAGGATTCATTGAAGGGCGCCTTTAAGTGTTATCCATTTTTTTAGTTGTTTTTTTGAGCAATATAAAAGGAAAACATACAATGTACAAGAAAATATTAGAAAGAAACTCCTTAGCCTTTAAGCTTGGAGATAGGGGAATATAGAATGGTGGTAGAAAATTTTTTCTCTCTTTTAGCAAATAAAAACTCTAGAAGATAATGTCTATTGATAGGTTGGAAAATTTTCTATATCTTTACAGCTCTCTGCTCATAGTAATCACTCTTTTAGCTCATTAGGTAATAAAGATACAAAATTTTTGCTTAAAGATTAAAGCGCTGCTTTATTTCATTTGAAATGGATTGCAGTGGATTTTTCTTTAAATTGAAATTTACTCCTTCAGGTAACTGTCCTAGCTCTACAGGAAGGGTATTAATTTGGTTGCTGATTACGCTAAGATCTTCTAGATAAGAAAGCTGTTCTAGCTCTGCAGGAAGAGAGGAAAGCTGGTTGTGGTCTACGTTAATTATTTCCAGCTGAGAGAGTTGCCCTATCTCAGTAGGAAGAGAGGCAAGCTGGTTGTGGTCTAAGCTAATTATTTCTAGCTGAGAAAGCTGCTTTATTTCTGCAGGAAGGGAGGTAAGTTGGTTACTTTGCAAAAAAAGCCACTTAAGCTGAACTAGATGAATTATCTCTAAGGGAAAAACAGCAAACTGGTTGCTGCTTAAGTCCAAGTCTTGCAGATAAGCTATCTGTTTTATCTCCGAAGGAAGGGAGGTTAAATAGTTATCGTTTATGTTAAGCTCAATCAGCTGGGATAGCTGGCCTATCTCAGCGGGAAGGGTTGTTAACTGGTTGCTGTTTAAGGTAAGTTGTTGCAGTTGGGATAGCTGTCCTATTTCTTTTGGAAGAAATGTTAGCTTATTATTTTCTAGGTTAAGATGTTTTAGCTTGGATAAGTGCTGTATTTCTGGAGGTAAAAATGTCAGGCCACTTCTTGTTATCCCTAGGCTAGTAATATCTTTGCCAAAACTTTCTATCCACTTTTTAAAAAGTTCCCCTTTTTTTTCTAAAGGCAAATATTTGATTTTCTCTTGATCTAAGTACTCCTTTCCACCAGGTAGTGCTTTCCATATTAACAGGCGATTGATATTCAGCAGATGAGAGGAGTAATTAGCCAGAGTAAAATATTTTTTTTCTTCAGTTACCCATTTAAATTCTAATTCTAAAGGTGAAAGAGAGCTAGCTAGAGCAAAGGTTTGCTTAAAGATTGCATTTACTTTAGCAATTATAGAAAGCCCATTTTCTAACCTATAAATTTTGTCTAAAATGAGAGCCTGCTTGCTAGCATCTCCTTGAGGGACATGTACTTTACCTATTTGCTTATAAAGAGAAGGCATAACTTCGGTAGCCAACAGATGATGCCATCTTGTACAAACGCTAGACAGGGCTGGAGAGGTACAATACTTTAAAATGGAGACTAATATTTCATTAGGCAATTGCTCAAGGGTGATAGAAGAGCTAGGATTCAATTTTACGACCTCTTTAAGATTTATGCATATTTTTAGCCTTTTTAGTGCTAAGTTCTATAGGGAGTAAGTAAAAGATATAAGAAAATGCTACAAGTATACCTTTAACCTTTAATCTTGCAAAGAAAGAAGTAGGCTTATTTAAAATCAAAGCACAATATAACTTTTAGTATCAGGGTAGATTAACATCTAAAGAAATGCCAGGTAATCTAATAGGATAGAGAGATTAGATCATTCTCTTGCTTCAAAAGAGTTCATAAGAATTGTTCTTAAATAATTGATTATAATATACTAAAAGGCGCCTATTTAATCTTAATATTTAGGAGTGCTAGCATGACGCCTTACCCGGGGATAGAAAAATCCATTCTTAATGGTAATCCCAATCAGCAACTGTACTCGAAAGAAAAGGTAGTTAATAAAAAAAATTCTCAAGACTTAAAAGTAACTTTTGAGCAGCTAAAGAATTCCCCCACCGAAAAAGCGCGTAGCGCTAGTTTTTCTCGAGTCCTATCTGGTAAAGCTAGTGTATCGGAAGCTTTTAAGTCTGTACAAAATACTATTTTAAGAAAAGAAGGAGAGCATGAAGATTTTTTACCTTCTACATCCTCTATTAAGACAGATACTAACTGCTATTTAATGGATTTAGAAAAAAAAATTCGGTTGGTCGTTAACAAGTTTGGCGATGAAAGTAGAGGAGAATTAAGATTCTTTTTAGTAGAAATAAAATCTCTTTCTCAAATGCTTTATAACGAATTATGTTCGGATGGTAATCTATTTTATTCTCCAAGGAAAGTAGTATCGATTGGAGTGACCCTAGGTGATTTTAGCCAATTTTTGTTCAACCTAAAAGTTCAACCCTCAAAGGGCCATGATGCCATTGCTAGGACGCTTAGAGAGTGCCTTCTTATCCTGAAAAAAAATCATCAAGTTCCTGTACAAGAAGGATATGATTATAAAAATTCTACCAATGAGGCCAATTTAGTTAAATGGATAGCTTTAAAAGAAATAAGTCCTTCTGTAGTAAAAAACCTTATTGCTTATCAAAATGCTATGGGAGCATTAATAGAATTATTAGAAGAGGAAAAAGCTTTTATTGCCACTCACCGTACCATTCGGACAGATTTTAGGATAGATGGTGTGAAAAGCCAGGCAGTCATTCAAATGATAAAGACGTTGCATACAACGCCGCAACTTGCCACGATATTATATGATCTTAGCCGTGGTGTAAATCGCACCTTTGAAGATGAAGCTGACAGAGGCACAGATGGGGAGCTAAACAGCTTAGATAAAGCAGCATATAGAATAAAAGAAGAAGAGCGCAATAATTATTTTATCATGCGTTATCATGAAATTATCTATTCTTTAAAAGCCATTCAGGCAAATATAACTGAGCGCATCCAATTTGAATATCCTCTAGACAAGTATTATGTTAATGAAGAAGCTCGGATTAAGCTAACAAGCCTCCCTGCAAAAAATCGATCAGAGCTGGCAGACTCAGAAAAAGCTGCTTGCCTTGCTATATCTTCAACCTCTTTGCCTGGAAAGTATAAAATTTTAAATTCTTCTTTAGAAGAAGGTGAACCTTTTTTCAATAGCCGTTCAATCCGTAAAAGTCTTCCCTCTCCTTCCTCTAGCGATAGCTTAATGAGGCATCCTCGCATTGAGAATAAGGCTAGCAAGGAAACAAAACGCCAAAGCCTTCCTACCCTCGAAATAGCAGGGATTGAAAGAATAAAAAGCCTAGAAGAAAATCTTCAATTTATTAAAGAAAATTATAGGGATATGTCTAAAAATGAGCTTATTAAAGAAGCTCTTAGCGAAATGATACTTCTTGCTGAGGCAATGATAGAAAGAAATTTAAAGGATTTTTCCTTTACATCTGCTCGTAAGCGAGGCTCCATTGGGCTTACTCCCTTAGATTTCAGAGAAGTTTTATTCAATGCTGAAGTAAAGCCTTCTGAAGAGCATAACATCATCGTCGATCTTTTAGCAGGCTTTCTTATGGATTTAGGAAAAAATCGAAAGATTCCGGTAGAGGGCAAAAAATCCTCTACCAATGCGAAAAATCTATTAAAATGGATCGATGCTGCTCAAGTGAGTCGATCTCCTATCCTTAATCTCTATTTGTATCAACAAGCGATGCAAAAATTAGTGGCTTTAATTGAAAATGAGAAGAGAGACTTTGCTTTTTCAGGCAAGCTTCGCAATATTATTTTTAAATGGGAGGATCGTAAAGCAGATTCTCTTAAAAAAATGGCAAAAGATTTGGACACTTCTATCCAAATCGCTTCTCTCTTGAATGAAATTAATCTAGGACTCAGACGGGCTTTTGGGGATACTGTGGCTGCTTGGGGTGAAAAGGGGACGGATGAAGGAATCATTAATTATGTTAGATTAAGGTATGAGCAGATCATCAACTCTTTAAAAAATATTGCCACTAATATTGATGAACGTATTAGGTATGAACTGTGGATCAGCAAAAAGTTTCCTGTCTATTTTCTAGAAGAAAGAGAAAGTAAATGTCTTAAAGAAAAAGATGAATATTTGCAAGCGGATAAAAATGCTTTAGCGGCTTTTAGATTCAATGAAAATTTAGGCAGCGTGGGAAAATATATTACCTCCGCAAGAATGACTCAGGCTGGTAAAGCTACCGAATGGCTCTATGTACTAGAATCTAAGACATTAAAACTTATTGCAGGTCGTCAAGATCTTTTGATTTACGGTAGCTTGAAAACCTTAGCGGAAGTAAAAAACTTTTTTGCCGATTTTATTAAAAAACTTACGCAACAGCTAGGATATGAGCCGCATGAGATAGAAGCCCTTCTCGAATATTTCGCTATCGATGGAAATGATTCAGGAATCATGCAAGGCGCTATTATAAAAGGATGTGAACAATTTTCTAAGATGTGCCAAGAGGTCGTCTATCCTCGAGAAGAATTTGCTAGCTTGTTAGCTGTCTTAAAATTTGTGCATCAGGCTAGTGCTTACGCTTATGGGCCCTCTACTTTAAATTATCTGCACGAAAGGTTAATGGGTCAAAAGCTGCTAAGTTCTTTTAGAAGCTCCTCGCCTACCAAGCCTACAAAAAAATATGAAATTCGTTTTGAGGAGGAAAAAATCATTTTGCGTGCTAAAGGAATCTATAATGTAAAATTGTTAGACGCTAAAAAAGCTATTCTTTCGGATAACCAGGTTATGATCAAAGAGTATCTCGAATTTAAAGTAACGCGTGATCAGCTATTAATTGCAGAGAGTTGGAATGAAGCAAGCTTTATAGAGATCGTACATAAAGAACACCTTTCTAAAGAAGTGCAACACCATTTAGATGTTTTGCAAATTAATCTTTTTAAAAATAAAATGCCTTTTAAAGTGGAGAAAACCTATGGGTCTTTAAAAACAAAAAAAGGGTAAAAAATCATAAATTTTTACGATAAGTCTTTTAAAGTTAAAGGGTTAATCGCTAAGCAAAATTTTTTCCCTTTATGATTGCCTATCTAAAAAGCAGCCTTTTTAAGGTTCTTTAAGGAGTGAAAAAATTGGATTTAAGGAATAAAGTTTTTAAAAGATTAAATATATCAAATGGCAATCCACGCGAGCTGGAGCCATTTTTTGATCGATTTATTATTAGATGAACTTTAGCTGGGTGTCGGTAAAACCTGTCCTAACCCAGCTGCTTTAAATTTTTAGAGGAAAGTAGCTAATCTTAAAAGTTGTAAGTCTTTAAAAACTTGTTAAGATTTTAAGGCAATGAAATGGGCACTATGAAAACCTTTCTATATAGGTTAAAGCTGTTTGATGATCCATCATTTACAAAATTTTATTTGTAAAAGAGCTTAACTAAGCTTTTTTGTTAGGTAATTCCTTGGAGCCAAGGTTTATTCATAGCGAGCTTTTATTCTAAGCATGAATGTTGCGCTCAACCATGCTAATTTGCCGCCTTAGAGTTTCATCAGCGGTGAGCTTTTTTTCAATGTTTTTGCAAGCATGGAGAAGGGTAGAGTGAGTTTTATTAAAAGCAGCCCCTAACATTTGCAGAGATTCATTAATCATTTTACAGGCCAGATACATGGCTACTTGGCGAGGGAGCGCGACTTCTTTGGTACGCATAGAACCTTTAAGATCACTCACCCGTACTTGAAAGATAGCGGCTACACTTTTTAAAATCTGATCGACGGTAATTTTATGACGGGGCGCATGCTGAAGCATTTCGCGTAAAGTTTTTTCCACAAATTCTTCTGTAATATGAAGATTCAACAGTCGACTATGGGCGCTTAAACGATTAAGGGCTCCCTCTAGTTGCCGGACATTATTATAAATATGCTCAGCAATAAAGAAGGCAACTGCATTAGGAATTTCTAAACCTTTTTGCTGGGCTTTATGTTGGAGAATGGCTACCCGCGTTTCAAGCTCCGGTACGCCAATATGGGCGACTAACCCCCATTCCATACGAGCGATCATACGCTCAGAGAGTTTTAGTTGGGAAGGAGGCTTATCACTAGTAATGACAATCTGTTTATTTTGATTAATGAGGGTTTCAAAAGTATTACAAAATTCTTCCTCGAAATTCAGACGGTTTTGTAGAAACTGGATATCATCCACTAATAAAACATCGACATCCGAGCGATAAAACCTTTTCATACGATCGACAGATTTGTTGCGTAAGTTATCGACGAGGTCGTTAATAAAGGCTTCCGTAGTAATGCATTGAACCCGTAATTTCTTATTATTTTGGCGAATGTAGTGCCCAATACTATGAAGAATATGCGTTTTACCTAGGCCCACACCTCCATGAATGAAGAGAGGATTGTAAGATTGGCCTGGGCGAGCAGCAATCCCTATGGCAGCAGATTTAACAAACTGGTTAGCAGGCCCTTCAATAAATGTTTCAAAGCGGTAGTTAGGGTTTAGCTTCACTTCATAAGTTTGCTCTTCTACTGGCGGGGCATAGCTTGCGGGCACGCTAGGAAGGGTAGAGGAGGTTTTCTTAGCTGGCGTTGCCAATTTAAATTGAATAGAAGGCTCGCCGTTGGCATTCACAGGCAAAAAAGCACAAAGTTCGCTATGGAAATTGGAAAAAAGGTATTCTTTTACAAAAATGTTAGGGATCTCAAGAATTATTTTGTCACTGGCATTTTCTATTACGCGAATAGGAGAGAGCCAATTGCCAAAAGCTGTGGCGGAACATTTTGTTTTTACACATTCTAGAAATTGAGTCCAAATATCTTCTGTCTCAAGAACTAACATAGTTTGGATCCTTAATCAAAAATTACAGTTCAAAGGGGCAAGCGTTGGGAATAAATAAAAATCCCTTAACGGGAGCCAAGCAGCTATTTTAAAGCTCTTATTCTACAAAAGGACAATAATATAAGTCCTGTAAAAACTGCATTTAAGTTATAAACAACGTTTCCACAGGATGTTCTGGAGGTATTTCGTTGGAAAAAGCTACCATGTGGCTGCATTGCCTGCAAGAAAATTATCATCTGCTTTTGGGGTATTTAGCATTAAATCGCTGAAAATCAGATACCGCGGCAATAAAAAATATTTCCTTCCCAAGTTGCAAAAAATTTGTTTTTATAACCTTCTCTTAATTAGCAATTTGTGAAAAAAAGCTGAAAGGATCTATGTTCTTAAGCGATGGTTTCTAGCAGCTTGCAACAATAAATCTTTTGCGGATAGGGTATTGAGCTGGTTTTATTAGGGGTAGCCTAGACATTCGATAGAAATAAAGGATAAATAATATCATTAAAATAGTAAATGGTTTGTAATTATTTTTTTAAATAATTTGAAATACTTTCATATTCTAATAATTAAACTTTAATAAATTTTATTTTAAAATATAAATTTTTAAAGTGTGGATTTTTGCTATCACATTTAAGAAGGATTGTTTATCTAGCGGCATTACTTGTGTAACATTCAAAAAAAGTCTAAATCCATGAGCCTTTTGAGGAAAAGAGATAAGCTGACTCCTGCTCGTTTATAATCCGTAGAGCCCTACATTTCGAGAATAGATCTTTCTCGTTTCTTAAACAAGAGGTTAACATGCTTATTTTGTTTATGATTTCAAGAAATTAAATTATATGGTTGTCTGGCAGTAAAGAAAAAAAGAAGGAGCAAAAATGTTAAAAAGGTTTAATTGTAGCTTGACACCTCTAAAAATATCCTTCATTGTCTGATGACAATTTGTCAAACACTGTTTAGTAGGTTTTGTTAAAAGTTATGACTAAAGAAAATTTTTTGCCCTATACCAAACCATCCATCAATCAGATTGATATTCATGAAGTAACTAAAGCTTTAAATAGCGATCATCTAACACGCGGCCCTCTGGTGGAAGCTTTTGAAAGTGCCGTGGCTCATTATTGCCAGGTCAAATACGCCGTTGCTTTCAATAGCGGAACCTCCGCTTTAATGGGTGCTTATTTTGCAGCAAACTTGCGTCAGCAAGACTCTCTACTCACCACACCTAATTCGTTCGTAGCCACCGCCGGAGCAGCAGTACAACGAGGAACTACCCCTGTCTTTTTAGATATTGATTGCTCTAGCGGAAATTTAGATTTACAGCAGCTAGAATATAATCTTGCCCGTCCTTCTTCACGCGGTCGCATTTGTGTTGCGCCTGTCCATTTTGCTGGCATACCTGTGGATATGCAAAAAATAGATCAATCTATTCAAAATCCTGAGACTGTAGTGATTGAAGATGCCGCCCATGCTTTAGGATCTACTTATTTTACGGGAGAAAAAGTAGGCTCTTGCCGATGGAGCGATATGACTATCTTTAGTTTTCATGCGGCCAAAACAATTACGACAGGGGAAGGAGGGATGGTTACGACAAATAGCGAAGATTTTTATCGTCGTCTTAAGTTATTTAGGAATAATGGAATTGAACGCGAGGCGCCTTATTTACAAGGAGAGGCAGCACCCTGGTATTACGAAGTGCAACATCTTAGCGGTAACTATAACTTTACAGAATTGCAGGCTGCCCTAGGATTGAGCCAAATGGCACGCTTGGATAGCTTTGTGGAAAAGCGGCGACAATTGATGAAAGCTTACCGTGCCTTACTAAAAGAAATTCCTTATCTTCATTTATTTGCAGAAAATTTCGATGCCTACAGCGCTTATCATTTATGCGTGGTTCAAATTAATTTTAATGCTTATAAAACTACCCGCACACAGGTGATGAATAGATTGCGTGAAAGAATGATTGGAACGCAAGTTCATTATATTCCTATCTATAAGCATCCTTACTTTATAAATCTTTGCGGAGATATTTCGGACTATTTTCCTAAAATGGAGGCTTATTATTCTCAAGCTCTTTCTTTGCCTTTTTACTATGATCTTCAAGTAGAAGAAGTTGAAAGAGTGGTCAATACGCTTAAAAAAGTCTTACAAGGCGAGTAGTAAATAGCATTTTTAATTAGCTATGTGCTAAGATAAGTGCTTTTGCCACATTAGAAATCGCGGCATTAGCTTCATTCTTAAGGATATTAGCAACTTTTAAGCCTTCTTCCTTTTTACCTAGCATAAACAGAGCCTTAGCCAGATTTAATAAAGTAGGTGAATGGTCACCTTCAATTTTTAAAGCTTTATCAAAGCATTTAAGTGCTTTAGCTGCGTTATTGCTTTGCAAATACAAAGCTCCTAACGTCTGAGCATCGTAAGCACTTTCCGGGTCTAATACACATAAAGCTTCAAAAAAAGGCAGGGCAATCTCATACTTGCCTTGGCGAATATAGGCATATCCGGCAGAACGCATTTCTTCTAAAATTTCTTCCGACCAGCCTAAAGATTCTCGCCAATTAAGTTTGTGCATAATTATCCTTGTAAAAACTGGCCTACTCTACCTACAATAAAGTTTAGCCAATTGTTTAATTTTTCAATTTCGCGAAAACAGTTTTTTAAGGTCTCTTTTTCTTGCTTCTCTTCAGGAGTACGACACAAAATTTCTTCTAGCTTTTGCTCTTGCAGGGCTTGTTCATCAAATGAACCAAAACTGGGAATCACACGATACGAGAAGGGAGAGCGGCGCATAAAGCGAAAACGGGGAGGAGGAAAGAAATAAGCCCAGGGCGTGTAAAGGGGAGCAATGCCTAGCAGCACATCCAGTTCAGTAGGTTTAGGATAAATATCTAAAACTTGCAATTGTGCAGGTATACTGGCTGCTTGATCTAGCTGAAATTGTTGGTTAATCTGCTCGATCATTCGCGTGCGAATCGCATAGAGATTATAGACACTAATGTCTAACTTATCAATCGTTGCCATAGAAACTCACTCTTTTTTATATGATAGCCTTGCAGCGTAAGAGCCTACAAGCAGATAATTCATCCTATTTTAAGCCCCAAATACTATTCTAGCATGTTTAAAATTATTTAGCAAAACTTGACAATTGGATGAATAGCTAATGGAGTATAAATGCTTTATATAAATGCTTTTTAATCGTATGCTAATTGTTTAAAAATATTGCCCTGTGTAGATTAATATTTTCCCCTAATCTTTTGCCTGCATTCTATAAAAAAACTTTAAGGATGTTTTTTCATGTCGTCTTCTCCTCATTTTTCCGTTCTGTTACCTGAATTCTTAAGTTTTTTTGCAGATAAAACAATTCACGGTTTTATTGATGCCACCTTGGGTGCTGGCGGCCATTCGGCTGCTCTTTTGCAAGCTCATCCAGAAATTAAGCGGCTGATTGGGCTCGATCAAGATCCGGTAGCTTTAGCTATAGCCCAAAGCCGATTGATAACTTGGGAATCGAAAATTGATTTTATTAAGCTTAACTTTGTTCACATGAGATCTAGCCTCTCTGCTTATTCTGTCCCCATAGATGGCATTCTTTTAGATTTGGGTGTCTCCTCCATGCAGCTTGATACCGCCTCTAAAGGTTTTAGCTTTTCTAAGGAAGGGCCTTTAGATATGCGAATGGATCCTTCACATAATTTGACTGCTGAAGAGATTGTAAATACTTGGTCCGAACAAGAATTAGGAAAAATATTTCGCGAGTGGGGGGAAGAAAAGCAGTGGCATACAGCCGCACGCATTCTGGTAAAAGTGCGCCAGGAAAAACCTTTAAAAACTACCCAAGATTTAGTGAAGGCTCTTCTACCAGCTTTACGTTATCGGGCTAAAAAAGGTATCCACCCGCTTACTCTTATTTTCCAAGCTTTACGTATTGCCGTTAATCGAGAGTTAGAGGTCTTGGAAAAAATTTTACCCGATGCACTTTCACTTTTAACTCCTGGCGGAAGGCTAGCGGTGATAACTTTTCATAGTCTAGAAGATCGCTTAGTAAAAAATTTCTTTAGATTTGCAGCAAGCGATAAATATGAAACATCAGGGGTGGGCGGTATGTTTTTGGATAAGGCTCCTGAAGCACATATTCTTACCCGAAGGCCTTTAGTAGCTAGCGAAGAAGAGATAAACCTGAATCCTCGAAGCCGTAGTGCAAAATTAAGAGTGATTGAAAAAATATGAAAAGATGCGAAAGTAATTTTCAAGGGTTGATTATAAAGCTTTTTATATGTGTAGTGCTTGCCGGTCTAGTTCTTTATACTTATATTTTTAAGCAAAATGAATTAACAGAATTGCGTATGGCAATTCCTTCATTAGCTAAAGAAGTGCGCACAATTCATGAAGAAAATAACCGTTTAAAATATGAGATTGATCAATTTGAAAGTCCCATTCATCTTATGGAGCTGATGCGGATGCCCGAATTTAGTGCTTTAAAATTTGCTTATAATTCGCAAGTCATTGTTTTACCTTTAACCTCGCCAGTTCCAGGCAAAGACTTCGCTGATTTGCAAGAGGAGAATTGGCCTTAATGCCTGTACGACCTCCACTTCCTCCTCAGGCCAGTGATCGAAGAAGGCTATTGTTTGTTGCCTTTTTTATCATTTTTTTATTTTCTTTACTTGTGGCTAAGTTTTATATGCTGCAAATCGCCGAAGGAGAAAAATGGACGCACCTAGCTAATCGGCAGCATTATTTTGTTGTTAATGAACCTTTCTTGCGTGGAAGATTTATCTCTAATACAAGTATACAGAGAGCCCATCCTGAAATTGAACAAGCTTTTGTCGTCGATATTCTTAAATTTCATTTGCATGTAGACGTTGAATCTATTCCTTCTCAGCATCATGCTGAAATTGCACAAAAGCTTATCCAAATCCTTGATCTTCCTGCTGAAGAACATTCTCATCTATGTGAACAATTTGGATATAGAAGCCGCAATAGAAAGTTAAAGATGTGGCTAGAAAAAGAAACCCGTGATGCAATTTTAGACTGGTGGATGCCCTATGCTAAACGAAATAAAATTGCCCGCAATGCTCTTTTTTTTGCCAGTGATTATCAACGGTCGTATCCTTTTGGAAAATTACTTGGCCAACTTTTACATACAGTGCAAAATCAAAGAGATGAGGTTACAAAGCAAGCAATCCCTACAGGTGGCTTAGAGCTGTGTTTTGATCATTTTCTTAAAGGAAGGATGGGAAAACGGCGATTAATGCGTTCTCCTAGAAATGCGTTTGAAATGGGCGAAGTTATTGCCAAGCCTCAGAATGGAGCCGATGTTTATTTAACCATTAACCATTGTTTACAAGCTATAGCAGAAGAAGAGCTTGAAAAAGGAGTAAAAAATGCTAAAGCTAAAGGGGGGTGGGCAGTGATGATGAATCCTTTTAGTGGCGAAATATTGGCGTTGGCCCAGTATCCTTATTTTTATCCTCCCCATTATCAAGATTATTTCAATGATCCCCAAATGATTGAGCATACTAAAGTAAAAGCTTTGACCGATACACTTGAACCTGGCTCTACTTTTAAGCCTATCATTCTAGCAATTGCTTTGAAAGCAAATATAGAATTGCGTAAAAAAGGGGAAAGTGAGCTGTTCGATCCTCACGCGATGATGCCTACTTCCAATACTTTTTTTAAAGGACGTGGTAAGCCTTTGATAGATACTCATATGCACCCTTATCTAAATATGTATATGGCTATTCAGAAATCCTCTAATATTTATCCAGCAAGATTAATGGAAAAAGTGGTTGAACGGCTAGGGGCTTCCTTTATCCGCAATCATTTAACCGAAACATTTGGCTTTGGTGCTAAAACTCAAATTGAGCTTCCTGCTGAGAGTGCAGGAGTGGTTCCTTTACCGGGCAAAAAACATCCTAATGGCAAAGATGAATGGTCTATTTCTACCCCCTATTCCTTAGCGTTTGGCCATAACATTCAAGTAAATAGCATTCAGCTGCTTAGAGCTTTCGCTGTTTTTGTTAATGGAGGATATCTTGTACAACCTACCCTTATCCGCAAAATTGCTAGTAATCCTGAAGAAGGCACTCAAACCATTTTTGTAGATCATACTGATATAGGCAGGATTCAGCAATTTCCTCAGGTATTAGAGAAAGAATGCTGTAGTGAAATAGTAAAAAGCTTAAAATACACGACTAAGGTGGGAGGTACGGCTAGACGTGCAGATGTGCCAGGATATTCTGAAGCAGGCAAGACTAGCACCGCAAAAAAAATAGTCAACGGTGCTTATTCCGATGAACTTTATTGTCCAAGTTTCATCGGTTTTACTCCTGCTGATAAGCCGGCTTTTATTCTCCTTGTTACCCTAGATGAGCCTCAATATGGTTACACACCAGGAGTAGGGTCATGGCACCATGGGGGAACTTGTGCTGCCCCAGTGTTTTGCGAAATAGCTAAGAGGTCTTTAGCCTATTTAGGTATAGCTCCGGATGATCCCTACGGTTATCCAATAGGGGATCCTAGACGTTGCCAAGAAAAAGCAAACTGGGCGCATGAAATTAGAGAGTTGAAAGAAATGTATGAAAAGTGGAATAACAAAGAGCCTGGAAAAACTTAGGTGATTTAAATGGCTGCGAGGAGAAGTGCGAGTTGAGAATGAAACTAAAAAAACTATTAAAAAATATTTCCGTGCAAGCAGTTAAAGGCTCTAAAGAAGTTTTTATAACCGGAATTTGTGCCAATTCTAAGGTTGTAGCTCCTGGCAATTTATTTGTTGCTAAAAAAGGCCGTATGAATGATGGCGCTCACTACATTCATGAAGCTATTGAGGCAGGAGCTAGTGCTATCTTGACCGACATCTTCGATCCCTCCTTGCGCTTTATCACTCAAGTTATTCATCCTCAGGTGCCTGTAGTAGAGCCTCTTTTAGCAGCTCATTATTATCAGTTTCCTAGTCAAGAGCTATTCATGGTAGGTATCACCGGTACTAATGGAAAAACTACCACTTCTTTTCTTGTTAAGCATTTACTAGAACATTTAAAGGTACCCTGTGGGCTTATAGGGACGATTGAGTATATTATAGGTAAGCATCGTTACCAAGCCACTCGCACAACGCCCGATGTTATTAGTAACCATAAGTTGCTAAGAGAGATGGTTTTGCAAAATTGTAAAGCTGCGGTCATGGAAGTAACTTCACATGCTTTAGATCAAGGCCGGGCAGTAAATATTGAATATGATGTGGCCATTTTTACTAATTTGACACTTGATCACTTAGATTATCATCAATCGATGGATAACTATTGCCAAGCTAAGCAAAAACTATTTCAAACTTTAAACCCTGAGAAAAATAAGACAGGGAATAACTTTCCTTGCACGGCAGTGATTAATATCGATAGCCCTTGGCATCAAATGATGGTAAAAGGCTGTAGAGCTAAAATTCTGACTTACGGGCTAAGCGCTGCTGCAGATGTACAAGCTAAAAACATAGTCCTAACCTCTTTTGGTACAGACTTTACTATCGGCTATGCTGGGGAGGAAGTCGCCTGCCACTGTCCTTTAGTAGGGCGTTTCAATATCTATAATTGCTTGGCCGCTATCTGCGTAGGCCTCGTAAGAAAAGAGCCTTTGAAAAAATTGGTAGAGATTATAGCCTCTTTTCCAGCCGTTCCAGGTCGCATGCAAGCGGTCTTTAATGAATTAGGGTTAAATATATTTGTTGATTTTGCTCATACGGATGATGCTCTTACAAACGTTTTAGAATGTTTGCAAGAATTTAAGCAGGGCCGAATTATTACTGTATTTGGATGCGGAGGAAATAGGGATGCTTCTAAACGCCCAAAAATGGCACAAGTGGCTGAGAAATTTTCCGATTATTGTATTGTGACTTCCGATAATCCACGCTTTGAGAATCCTCAAACTATTTGCCAGGAGATTGCTCGAGGGTTTAATCAAAAGAATTGGGAAGTAGAAGTGGATCGATACGAGGCTATTAAAAAAGCAATCTACATGGCTAAGCCAGCGGATGTGATTCTTATTGCCGGTAAAGGCCATGAAGCCTATCAAATTTTTTCCTACAAAACCATTGAATTTGACGATAGAAAAATTGCTGCTCAAATATGTTTGGAAAAACATAAAGATGAAAATGATAAAAAAATAAATTTATGATAAAAAATTTTCGAAATTGTCTATGGATTTTTTTGTTGCTAAGCCTTGGAGGGTGTAGATGCCCTTCCAAAGAGCTTTCTAGCCAACCTGCTGTGCATTCCGCCCCTGTAGCCCAGTTTCCCTTTGAGAATAAAAGGGGCATAAACCCACCTCTAAAGAATATTAAAAGGCCTAGGCTTTCTAAAGCTGCATTGATTGTAATAGATGCCGGTCATGGCGGAGATGACTTTGGTACCCGTTCTTTATCTCAACCCAAATACCATGAAAAATTTCTTAACCTCACTACCTCTTTAGCTTTAAATGAGTTTCTGCAAAAGATGGGTTATCAAACTAGGCTGACACGTTCAAATGATGAATTTATCTCTTTGCAGAAGCGAGCAAATTTTGCAAATGATCAAGGCGCTGATCTGTTTGTAAGCGTGCATTATAACTCCGCGCCGGCCAAGCAAGCCGATGGCATTGAAATTTTTTACTATAAATCAGATATAAATAAAAAGCGTTCAACGCAATCTAGTCAATTAGCTTCTTCTATTTTAACGCAGGTAATACAAGCTACGAAAGCTAAATCCCGTGGAGTAAAAGAGGGAAATTTTGCAGTCATTCGAGAGACAAAGATGCCTGCTGTACTAATTGAAGGAGGCTTTTTGACGAATGAAAAGGAAATGAATAAGATTAAAGAGCCAGCCTATATTAAGAAGATTGCTTGGGGTATTGCCAAAGGGGTGGAAGCTTATCTAAACGAGCGCGCTGTTTCTTTGCCTTAAGAAGGGCTTTTTTTTAAAGAAGATAACTATGCATCATTTTTCCTTAAATAAAGTAACAAAGCCCCCTCTTTCCAATGCTTACTTTACAAAATTTCTTACATTCTCTATGCTGAAGAACATGTTCTCGTAGCTCAGTAGGATAGAGCGGTTGCCTCCTAAGCAACAGGTCGTGCGTTCGAATCGCGCCGAGGACAACTCTTTTGCTTTTTCTTGCACTTGCTCTTTACATTCATTTCTTCTCGCACTAAACTACGAAAAAATCACTTAAGGGAGGAAAATCTATGGGGCAAGCGGATATTGGTTTAATTGGATTAGCAGTCATGGGTCAAAACTTGGCTCTTAATATGAATGATCATGGCTTCATTGTTACCGTTTATAATCGTACGCGCGCCACCATTGACAGCTTCTTAAATGGCTCTGCCCAAGGATCAAAAATTATAGGTGCTCCTACTATCCAGGAATTTTGCCAATCTTTAAAGCGTCCGAGAAAAGTCATTTTGATGGTAAAAGCAGGTGAGCCTGTGGATGCGTGCATTCAGCAGCTCATTCCTTATTTAGAGCCAGGTGATGTCATTATTGATGGGGGAAATAGCCTTTTTAGCGATACCAATCGACGCACCCAATCTTTAAAAGAGAAAGGTCTTCTCTTTATAGGCAGTGGAATCTCTGGGGGGGAAGAAGGCGCGCGGCATGGCCCTTCAATCATGCCAGGGGGAAATCCTGAGGCTTGGCCCTTAGTAAAGAATATTTTTCAATCTATTAGTGCCAAAGCTGACAATGGTGAACCTTGTTGCGACTGGGTAGGAGATGAGGGTGCAGGTCATTATGTTAAAATGGTCCACAATGGAATTGAATATGGTGATATGCAACTGATTTGCGAAGCATATAGCCTTTTAAAGCATGCTCTAAGGTTGAATCCTCAGCAGATAGCGCAAGTCTTTGCTCAGTGGAATAAAACAGAATTAGACAGTTATTTAATTGAAATTACAAGTGCTATTTTCAAGCAGGTCGATGAAGATGGCCAGCCTTTGATAGATAAAATTTTAGATGTAGCAGGGCAAAAAGGTACGGGTAAGTGGACTGTCATAAATGCTTTAGAATTGGGGATGCCACTAACTTTAATCGGAGAAGCTGTTTTTGCGCGTTGTTTATCGGCTATTAAAGAAGAGCGCCTTGAAGCTAGTAAAATTTTGACGGGACCTTCCCCTTTATATGAGGGAGATCAAGAAGCATTTATTGAGAGTATTAGACAAGCTTTATATGCTTCTAAAATCATTAGCTATGCCCAAGGGTTCATGCTTATTCAGCAGGCAGCTAGAGATTATCATTGGAGGATTAACTTTGGGGGGGTGGCTCTCATGTGGCGAGGAGGGTGCATCATTCGCAGTAAGTTTCTTAATAATATTAAGGATGCCTATGAGAAAAAACCTACCTTAAAAAACCTTCTATTAGATGATTTCTTCAAAAATGCATTAGCTAAAGCACAAAGCGATTGGAGAAGGGTAGTAGCTAAAGCTGTAGAGCTCGGCATTCCCACTCCTTGCTTTAGCACTGCCCTTGCTTTTTATGATGGTTATCGCAGTTCTAACTTACCAGCCAATCTATTACAGGCCCAACGTGATTACTTTGGGGCCCATACGTATGAGCGGCTAGATCATCCGCGCGGCCAGGTTTTTCACACGAATTGGACAGGTACGGGCGGTAAAGTAAGCTCTACTTCCTATAACGCTTAAAATATATAATCATACGTAGATCTTAAAAAAATAGGAGACTATTTGGATGATCGCCTAAAATTCTCTTTAACCTATTTCAGTCTATCCCTTAACTTTCCTATGCATTGATTCTATGAAAAGCAGGCGCTATTTAAAAAGAGAAAATTAAGATGTAGAGTCGAGAAGCAGAAAGCTTATAGATTAAGAGATCTTTTTTTAGTTGACCTTTAGTATTATTGGATAACTAGAGGGGTATTCATCCTGCCTTTGTAGATCTGCTTAGGAAGAGAAGGGCAGCTCAAAGCTGCTTTCAAGGAAAATTTTAGAGAATGGAAAGCTTCTTTGACTCTCACGTAAACAAAAATCTTGCGTCCCAGGTTATTGAAGATTCAAGCTTAGGTAATCTTCAGGAATGGGGTGATTAAAAGACCTGTTATAGAAAAACTTTTTCGCTTAACGAAAAGTGAAAAAAAAGATATTTGCAAGCAAAATAATAGGGGTTTAGAAAGGTTATCCTTTTTAAACCCCTTTAATATGTGCTATCTCAGCAATAAATCCAAATTAAATTCAAAGGTTTAGCTTTCAATTTTGTCGGCTGTTGGTGCTTGAGGGGCTTCTGGAATAACTGCCTCTGCAGTTACCACAGCATTTTCTTCTGCTACAGCTTCTTCTTTTCCATTTTTTTCTTCTAATTCAGCTACTGCCTCTACTGCTGCAGCATGCTTGGCTTTAGCTTTAGCTATGAGCTCTTCATTAAAGCCAACTTTCGGTTGAGTAGCTAGCTCTGCTTCCTCTTTAGCTTTTTCTGAGTCTTCAACAGCTGTCTTATGAGTTACCTGTTGCACGTTTGCCGATAGTTCTTTTTTGTCGATAATAGAAGCGGGGTGTAAAGCTTCTGCTGTTTCACGATCTTCTATCGCTTCTACATTGTGTTCATGCTTCTCATAAGCTCTAGCAGCTATCTCTTCTTTCATAGAAATTGGCTGTTTTTCTTCCTCGCTACCTTCAACATGGCCTTCTTCTTGGCTACCTGCAGTCTCTTCAGTGTTTTTTGAAGGGGCAGCTTTTTTCTTAGGAAGGATTTTTAGCGTTTCATGAATTCGTGTAGCCTCGATAGGTTTGATGAAAGACATAACCAAGGTGGCCAAAGTTGCAAAAGCAGTTGCTAGTACACGAAGGGCTAATTTGGCTACATTCTTAGGGCTAGCAAGCTTAGTTTTATTAAGAAGCTGAATAGCCCAAGGTTTCTTTGAAAACATTACTTTCACAGGTACTCTAAACACATTAGCAATTGCAAATAAGGGCACGGCAATAGCATGGACAGCTGTGTCAGCAGCTAACACGCCAGCTGCTATTAAAGTTTGCTTGCTATTTTTAGATTCTCTAGCCTTTTCTAAATGCTCTGTAGTCCATTTGATAACTTTATTAGGATATTCACCTGATATAAAAGGTGTGACCAAATATGTAGACATAAAAATTACCCCTTTGAAATTAAAAAAAATTAAATTACGGTTAGTTTAAAAACCATCTGTTAGTTTATATGCAATAGGCATTTATTTTCCAAAAGAAAACAATGCTAGGCGTACTACATTAAGGCGGTTCTCCTAGTGCACCATTCAAATACCAAAAGTTTAACATTTTCAGAGATTTTTGGATAGCATTTGAAATTTCTTCTTGTGCTTTTTTCTTGGGCAGATCTTTATACACTTCCCAATAGATAGGCTTACCGAAAACACAAGCTGTTTGTCCTTTCAACCTAGGTATCCACTTTTTCTTTGGCCAGGCTTCATAGGTACCATGAATATAGACAGGTACAATTGGGCACTGGCTCTTGCCGGCAA
Source organism: Neochlamydia sp. AcF65 (assembly GCF_018342435.1). Classification (NCBI taxonomy): domain Bacteria; kingdom Pseudomonadati; phylum Chlamydiota; class Chlamydiia; order Parachlamydiales; family Parachlamydiaceae; genus Neochlamydia; species Neochlamydia sp. AcF65. The sequence goes on along the minus strand of NZ_JAEMUE010000075.1, from coordinate 38,496 downwards.
GCATTCCTATGCCAGGCTTTATGGGAAGTAAGTGTCCGTTAGAAGTTCTCTTGCCTTCAGGAAAAATCACTACTTTTTTACTATCTTTTAATAATTGAAGAATTAATTTAAGCGAGCTTATATCTTGCGAGATGCCACCTACAGGATAAGAATTTAGGTGAGAAATCAACTTTTTAAAAATTGCATTGTTGAAAAGAGTTCCTCTTGCAAGAAAGTTGACTTCCTCATCGCATGAAATAGCTACAAGAGGAGGATCTAAAAAAGAAGCATGGTTAGGAGCAAGAATGCAGGGCCCGACAGGGAGGTGGTGTTTTCCATACACTTGATGGCGGAATAACAATAAAAAGAATTTTTTAGTACAAAGATAAACTGAGCGATAAAAAAATTTCATGCCAACAAATAGTGAAGGTATATATATGTTTGCATCCTAAATAAATCCCTCCTATTTATCAAGAGGATTTAAACATTAAAGGATTATAGAAAATTTAACTTTTGCTTGTAGCTCAAATTAAAATGTTAACAGCTTAAGGCAATAAAGACTTTAATGCTTAGCGACATGCTAGATACCGGCTTTTTAAAAAGGAGGATAAAGCATCCACGCTGTTTAACTTAAAAAAATTGAAGGCAATCTATTATTTTGGTTGCCTATTTAGAAAGAAAAGGTGAGAAAATAAGCTGAAATTATTAATAAAAAATAGGCTTTTTTACTTAAAGCCTATGAGGAGTCTTTTTAGCTTCTCTAGATTTTGGGGCAAAAAAATCTTAACCATTTCTGGAGAAAAAAGGTGGGAAAAATAAAAAATGATCCGTTTTCTATAAAAATTAATAGGCAGTCCTTAAGAAGATGAGCTATATAGCAAAAGAAAATCCCTCGAAGGAAATGCTCTTCTCAGCTTTAATCTCCTTTATCCAAAAAAATCTTAATATTTCTTACTCCTCTTATTCTCTGCTACTTGAACGTTAAGCTTGGCCTTTATTTCATTAGCTATCTTAAATCAGAAATGAGAGTAAGGTATTTAATTTAAGAACAGTATTTAAATTTTGCTTGCTCATTATTTAGATCATCAAACTTTTATGTTTAAATCTTTAAATTCTAGGATCTTGAAAATAATTTCTTGGATGCTTAAATCAGAAGTATCAATCACGAGAGCCTCAGGAGCTTGTTTAAGAGGGGATATTTCGCGAGTTAAATCGAGATGATCTCGTCGATTAAGATCTTCAAGGGATTTTTCAATCGTAAGGTCTTTTGTTTCTTCAGGATACTTCCTTTTGAGTTCCTCATATCTTCTTTTAGCACGTACTTCAGGACGCCCTGTTAAATATATCTTTATCTCGGCTTTAGGAAAAACTATCGTACCCATATCTCTTCCCTCAAAGACCGCATTTACTCCTATAGCAAGTTCCCTTTGCATAGCCACTAACTTATCGCGTACCATAGGGATAGCCGAGATGCTAGATACATGAGAAGTAACTTTATCGAGGCGAATAGCATCGGTAACGTCCTCATTTCCTACATAGTAATGTTTTTTTCCATGTCTACTTTTGATATCAAATTTAATGTTATGGAGAAAGTCATTAAGTTGCTCACGATCATCGACGTTGATATCTTTCTTTAAAACACCATAAGTCAGACAACGATACATGGCTCCTGTATCGAAATAAATGTAGCCAATTTCGCGTGCTAATGTCTTAGCAATTGTACTTTTGCCTGTAGCAATGGGACCATCAATGGTAATAATCATACAAAACCTCCTGTACTCCTGCATTTAGCTAGATGCAGATTGAATTTCAAGAAAAATATAAACAATAGGGGAAGTAAAGACTAGCGAATCGAGCATATCTAGTATACCACCCAGCCCAGGGATTTGATTGCTATTTTTAATATCAGCATCACGCTTTAGCAAAGATTCAGCAAGATCGCCTATCTGTCCCATCGTGCTTAATAAAATTCCTAATGTCAGAGATTGAAAAAGAGTGATCTGAAAAGGAATGTGAGCACTTATCCAATAGAAAGTAAAGCTTGCCCCTAGCCCACAGCAAAGTCCTCCCACTGCTCCTTCATTGCTTTTTTTGGGACTTAAGTAGGGAGCCATCTTATGCTTGCCCAGAATGCTACCCACAAAATAAGCGCCTATATCGGTTGTTTTCGTAACAGCTAATAAGTAGAGCAGCCACCACCGTCCTTCTTGAGGAGAATGTTCTGGGAAAAAGTAGGCAATGTTGAGCCAAGATGCTAAAGGAATAGCTACATACATTAATGCAAGCAGGGTAATGGAGATATTAAGCAAGGGCTTATCGCCCGTTTTAAAAAAATAAAAAAAGCAGATCCATACAATCAATATAAGAACAATGTAGGGGAGAATTTGAGCTTGACCATGTTGGGTACTCACATACACGGAAAGGGTGTACAAAAAGCAGCCTACCAAGCCTATTTTCGTAAGGGGCTGGTAGTTTTTACTTTTAGCTAGGTGAAAAAGCTCAGCGGCAGCAAGGGTAATGAAAGTAGCTAGAATTAAAGCAAAAATAGGGCGAAAAAATAGGTAGGGAGAAAACCAAAGCAGCAAAATAGCAAAAAAAGTGGTCATACTGCCTAAAAGAAGGCGGTGTTGAAGATTGCTCATGCGCCCCCTAAGCGCCTTTCACGCCTTTGATAGTTTAATAATGCTTCTAAAAGATGATAAGGAGTAAAATCTGGCCATAATACGTTTGAGGAGAATATTTCAGTATAAGAGAGCTGCCATAGTAAATAATTACTTAATCTTAATTCACCACTCGTGCGGATAAGTAAGTCTGGATCACTCCAGGGCGCCGTATCTAAATATTGGGAAATAATTTCTTCAGAGATTTGCTCAGGAGTAATTTTTTTATGGATTATATCTTGCGCGATAGACTGTACAGCACGTTTGATTTCATCGCGACTTCCATAATTTAGGGCAAAAATTAGGTCCGCTTCTTGGCAGTGGGCCGTAACTTGTCGGGTTTCCTCTATAGTTTTTTGTACATACTCTGGCAAAGCAGCAGTATTTCCAATGGTACATAAACGTGTCCCTTCTTCCACAAAGAAAGATTGCTGCTCGATTAAATAAGTATGCAAAAGCCACATCAAGGCATCGATCTCCTCTTGAGGACGGCTCCAGTTTTCTGTAGAGAAAAGGTAAAAAGTAAAATTTTTTATTCCTAGTTCTTTTCCTGCTTTTACAATTTCAATCAGATTATCAGAGCCTTCTTGATGACCTTCTATGGATCTCATTTGCTGTCGCTTGGCCCAGCGTCGATTACCGTCTGGAATAAAAGCTACATGCTGAGGAATACGCTTAGGATCTAAGCTTGCCTTTTGTTCAAGAGTATAATAGTTGTTTTTCACGAAAATATTCATAAGTTCTATTTAAGCATGCTTGCAAGCTGCCTTTTCCTTGGTTGAAAATAAGTCTTTTAAAATAAGGGTTTTTTCTCGTTGAGGCCCTAAAGAAATGATATTAATCGGTGCTCTACAAAGCTGCTCAATTTTTGACAGGTATTTTTGAGCATTTTGAGGTAATTCTTTATAAGTGGTAATTTGGCTGGTGGAGGCGTTCCAGCCTGGCATAGTTTCATAAATAGGGATAATCTTATCTAGATCCTCGCTAAGGTAAGGAATATGATTGATGCGCACTCCATGAATTTGATAGCCTACGCAAACTTTAATAGAATCTAAATAATCTAGCCTATTGAGCTGAGTCACTGCTAGTGAGTCAATGCCATTTATGTGTACAGCCGTTCGCGTTAGCACTGCATCAAACCATCCAATCCGTCTTCTACGCCCTACTGCATTGCTGTATTCACTCGTGATAGGATGATTTAAAAAACTTTCGTTTTCTTGAAACTCTGTAGGAAAAGGTCCGTTGCCCACACGTGTAGTGTAGGCTTTAACAACGCCCAAGGTATGATCGATGCAGGTGGGGCCTACTCCGGCGCCGGCACAGATGCCTCCAGCGATGGTAGAGGAAGATGTGACATAAGGGTAAGTTCCTAAAGAAGTATCTAGGAAAGTTCCTTGAGCTCCCTCGAACAAAATATTTTCCTTATTATCTATAGCTTGGTGAATAAGCCCTTCCACTTCTGCCACAAAAGGTTTTAAAAGCTCCGCATAACGACTATATTTTTTATAAATTTCCTCCTCATTTAATTTTTCGACGCCGAAAAGCTTAGTAAGCTCTTCATTTTTTACTTGAAGAATGCTTTTTAGCAATTTGCCGAAAATATCAGGACGCACAAGTTCTCCCATGCGAATGCCTAAACGTTGGGCTTTATCAGCATAACAAGGCCCAATTCCTCGACCGGTGGTACCAATAGCACGTTCGCCTTTCTTTTGCTCAAGAAGAAAATCTAGCATTTGATGATAAGGAAAAATAATATGGGCAGAAGGCGAGATTAATAGGCGTCCTTTAATTTGGACACCCTTACTTTCTAAATCCTCCATTTCTTGCAGGAGTACTTCAGGATCGATGACGGTGCCAGCACCTATATAGCAATGCGTATGTGAATGGAGAATAGCTGAGGAGATTAAATGAAATTTGTATTCTTGCTGATCAAGGACAACTGTATGGCCTGCGTTATTGCCACCTTGAGAGCGGATAACATGCTTAACCTGGGCTGTAAGCATATCAATAATTTTACTTTTATCTTCATCCCCCCATTGTGCACCAATCAAAATCACCTGTGGCATATTAACTCTTTTTTAATGATCGATTAATCTCCTGCTTTTAAAACTTCCATAAAAGCACTTTGGGGGATATTGACTTTACCTATTTCTTTCATACGTTTTTTACCCTTTTTTTGCTTCTCCCACAGCTTGCGCTTGCGGGTGATATCGCCTCCGTAGCACTTAGCTGTCACGTTTTTGGTGAGGGCGCGGATAGTTTCTCGCGAAACAATTTTCCCACCAATAGCCGCTTGAATAGGTACTTTGAAAAGCTGCATGGGGATAACTTCAACGAGTTTAGAGCAAATAGCTTTTCCTTTCGATTCTGCTTTAGAGCGATGCACTAAGCATGAAAATGCATCTACAGGCTCTTCGTTGACCCGAATTTCTAATTTAATGATATCACTTTTTTCATAACCATCAAATTCATAGTCAAAAGATCCATATCCTTTAGTGATGGATTTAAGCTTATCATTGAAATCGGTAATAATTTCATTAAGGGGAAAACGATAGGTAATTAGAAGCCGGCGTGCATCCATAGTTTCTGTTTTAAGGCAATTGCCTCTTTTATCCATTCCCAAATTCATGATTGCGCCTAGGTATTCCCCAGGAATCATAATATGGCATTTTACCCACGGTTCTTCTACATAATCGATGTGAGTAGGGTCTGGATAGTGAGCAGGATTATCGATTTCTTTAATGGAGGTGTCATTTAAATGGAACTTGTAAATAACACTAGGCGCTGTAGAAATAACATCTAAATCAAATTCACGTTGAATGCGTTCAAATATAATTTCCAAATGCAAAAGTCCTAGAAAACCACAGCGGAAGCCAAAGCCTAAAGCCATACTGCTTTCTTGTTCAATATGCAGAGAGGAATCGTTAAGTTGAAGTTTTTCCAAAGCATCGCGTAAAGCTTCAAAATCTGTAGAGTCAATAGGATATATGCCTGCGAATACTACAGGGCTGATATTCTTAAAGCCTGGCAAAGCATCGGGAGCTGGATGTTTTTGCAAAGTAATGGTGTCCCCAATTTTAACATCGGAAGTTTTTTTTATGTTGGCGATCATGTATCCCACCTCTCCTGGCATTAAAGCTTCCACAGGTTTTTCAGAGGGAGTAAATTTTCCTACTTCTAAAACTTCACAAGCTTTATGAGTAGCCATCATGCGTATTGCAGAGCCTTTACGAATTTCTCCGCTAATCACACGAATGTAAACCATAACCCCTCGATAATTGTCGTAATGAGAGTCAAAAACCAAGGCACGGAGTAGATCATCGACAGGTTCTTTAGGAGCAGGAACATCGCTAATGATACGTTCTAAGATGGTCTCAATCCCTATTCCTGATTTGGCTGAGCAGCAGATAGCATGGGAAGCATCTAGGCCAATCACATCTTCAATCTGTTGTTTTACACTTTCTATATCCGCACTGGGAAGATCAATTTTATTAAGGACAGGTACGATCTCCAAGTCACGTTCAATCGCTAAATGAACATTTGCAAGAGTTTGAGCTTGGACGCCTTGGGCTGCATCTACCACTAGTAGAGCTCCTTCGCAAGCCGCTAAAGATCGTGAAACCTCGTAGGTAAAGTCGACATGCCCCGGTGTATCAATTAAGTTGATTTGATAAATTTGGCCATTTTCAGCTTGGTAATTCATGGTCACAGGGTGAGCTTTAATAGTAATGCCTCGTTCTCTTTCAAGATCCATATCATCGAGTAGCTGCTCTTGCATCTCTCGCTTTGAGACTGTATGGGTAAGTTCTATTAATCTATCAGCAATCGTTGACTTTCCATGGTCAATATGAGCAATAATAGAAAAGTTGCGAATATTTTTTCTGTTGTATGAAACCATGCAAAAATCCTAATCACTGGCATTTATTACATCTAAATTTATCAAGATGGGGGTTGTAAGAGAAATCAATCAACTAAATTAATCGATGACATGAATGTTTTCAAGCAACATTTGATTTAAAGCTACCTTGGTGCATAAACTTTTTTGAAACCGATTAGATGCAGGAAGAAAAAATCTAATCTATTTAAAGAAATTAGAAGGTTTTATGAAGAAAGCATACTAAATCACCAGAGAGTATATTAATCTCTACGGAGTGGCTATTACATACATTCGATAAGCTCATGAATTCTTTATCAAAATCAGCATTTTGCAGCTCCCATTTAAGGCCCTGAGTTTGGATGCCATAGGCAGGGGATAAAGGCATTAAAGAGATCGTTTGTCCCGCAAACGTCTTAATCCGGTTGCGTCCTTGTAAACAAAAAATGGTCTCCTTTTCCGATTCTATCATAAGCTGAGAAGGATGGCGAGACAGGAGATGCAAGGTATAAAGGAGATGATCACTGCGCTTTCCTAATACACCAAATAAAGCGATAGATTCTACTTTTTCCCTTAAAAGCTTATGGATTGCTAGTTCTAAATCACTTTCATTTTTATCTTCAGGATATTTTAAAAGGGGAAGATCTGCATATTGTTCAAGCATTTCTTTTTCTATAGAATCTAAATCTCCGATCAGAAAACAAGGAGTGATTCCCATTTTCTGGCAATGTTTTAAGCCCCCATCTACGGCTATAATCTTTGAAAAAGAAGAAAGAAGGTGCTTGGTCTGAGAATAAGAAGAAATTTCGCCATTGGCGACAATAGCTACTTGGGGAGATAAAGGGTAATGCATCTTCACTCAATCGATAAAATTTAGCTTAAGGATTGCGGCCAAGATGACTCGAACATCCACAGGGTTGCCCCTACTAGAACCTGAATCTAGCGCGTCTACCAATTCCGCCATGGCCGCTTGATGCACAGATATCGTATTAAAATAAGCTTATTTCCGTAAATGGAAAATATCTTATTTATGAGAGAATCAGCTTTTAGTTAAATCCAGCGGTTCTATTATCAAATAACTGTGATTAGGATTTTGAAGGATAGAAAATGCTTTTCCATCTCGTCTGACCAGCTTCCCTATTCCTACTAATGAGTTATGTTGAAAATTTCCTGTTAGCTTATCTCCATTCCCGTAAACAATCAATCCTTGACCGTTTAATCTTCCCTCATGAAATTCGCCGGAGTAAGTGGTAGAAAATATAGCGTGGGTTTTTTCGTTGATCATTTCGTAGGTAAGTTTACCGATTCCTTCAGGGAGGCCTGCTTTTAAAGGTCCTATATATTTGATGCTATTAGAGAGTAGTTTCCTCCTTTTTATTTCTTCTCCTTGCCTTGGAGTGTCTTCAGATGGTTCCAACGGTAATAATGAAGGCAAGAGAGTAGGTTCGTTCTTTACATGTTGGCTTGAACGGGAAGAAGCCTGAGGCAAAAGTTGAGCAGCAGGTGGGCAAAGAGGCTCAGCAACACCCCAAAAAAAAGTAGTCGCGTCTCTTGTTCTTGTGGGTAAAAAAGTACTGTGCTTATCCACTGATTGATTGTTTGTAGTGATTTTGTAATCGCAGTTAATTAAACTCATAAAAACCTAGTATGTTTGCTTAATATATCGAGAATTATAGTGTAAAAATTGTTAATTTTCAATCAGATTAGGAGAGGTTAACCTGCTTTTAAATAAGATAAAATTTTGCTGAAAGTGAAAAAGAATTATGTTATACTTTTTTATTTTTAACTTCTAAACACTGTTTTTATGGAACCCTCAATCTACAATAGGCATTATCCTTTTTTGGCCACAATCAAAGAGCGTTATAATTTAACTCGAGAAGAGTCTACAAAAAATACTCAACATCTGGTTTTGGATATTAAAGGGTCGGGCCTGACCTATAAAGTGGGCGATAGCCTAGGCATTTTTCCTATCAATCCTCAGGATATTGTTAATAAAACACTGGGTGCTATGCGTGCACAAGGTTTGGAATTGATAATTAGCAAGCATACAGGAAAGAGTATGTCACTGCGCGAATTTTTAACTACAAAAGCTAATGTGACAGACTTAAGCAAAAAGCTTTTGTCGATGCTTGCTCAAAGGCAAACTAACCAGAAAAAAAAAGAAGCGTTAGAAGCTGTTCTGGCAGAAGGTGCGCAAGAAAAGTTTAAAGCTTATTTACAATCCCATGAGCTTTGGGATATTTTAGAAGAAAACCACGAAGTGGTTTTTGCTTTGCAAGAGCTCTGCAACATGCTTATGCCCTTGCTACCTCGTCTATATTCTATTTCTTCCTCAATGTCGGCAGTAGGAGAAGAAGTGCATCTTACCGTAGGGGTATTAAAATATCATACCAATGGATATCAGCGGGTAGGTGTGTGCACTCATTATTTATGCGAAACAGTCCCTCTTCATCAACCTGTCGTACCCATCTATATTCAACCTCATCATGGCTTTACACTTCCTTCTCACTCCGATACGCCTATTATTATGATTGGCCCTGGCACTGGCGTAGCCCCCTTCCGGGCATTCATGCAAGAAAGGATGGCGAAGGAAGCTCAAGGTAAAAATTGGCTTTTCTTTGGGGAGTGCAATCGCGCAACTGATTTTTTTTATGCAGATTATTGGACAAGCTTAGAGCGGCAAGGTAAGCTCCGCTTAGATGTTGCTTTTTCACGTGATCAGCAAGAAAAAATTTATGTTCAACACCGTATGCTAATGCAAGGTGCTGACCTTTATCGTTGGATTAATGAAGGCGCTTACATTTATGTTTGTGGGGATGCTGCGCGTATGGCAAAAGATGTAGAATCTGCCTTGCATGAAATTATCCAAGTCCATGGTAAGAAAGGTGAAGCGGAGGCAAAAGCACTCGTTAAGCATTTGCGTAACGAGAAACGTTATCTGCGGGATATTTATTAACATTCCTATAAATTGCCGACTCCAGATCTTTAAAAAGGCTTAATAATGTAGATTTAAGCGATAGTTTACTTAAAAGTAGAATGAAGGCAATCATGGAGATAAAGGTGTAGGCTGGCAAGTGGTCACTATGGCAAAGCATTGGACCCCTTCGCCACAACCAAAGTCTGTCAAGCCTTCGCCTGAAGTTGCTGTTATTCCTACTTGAGACAAATCAATTTGCATGACGCGTGCAATGTTTTCCCTCATCGCTTGAATGCGATCTTTAAATTTAGGCTTCTTACCTTCTAAGGTGATAGACACATGCGTAACTTTCTGGGCCCCTAATGTTTTTATAGCTTCAAGAAGGTAAACTTCGCTATCAGTAATTCCATCTTTTAAGCAAAGCTCATCGGCAATATTTCCTAAAATTAAGACTCCAGAGAGCGAGCTTATCGCATTACAAATGGCATGAAAAACAATATCACCATCAGAATTAGCATTAAATCCAGGCGTATGTTCAAAGATTAATCCTGCAATAATGCAAGGTTTTGAGGTTTCAACCGGTAAAAAACGATGGCTATCTTGACCTATACCTGTTCTTACTATCATTTCTACCTCTTAGTCGTTAATGGATGTGGCGTTATTTTAGAAATCTGAGAATTTGAATGAAACATTTTTTTGCTTTTTCTTAAATTAGAAAGGCAAGCTGAGCTTTTGGCCGATTGCTATTTATAAAAGATTAAATAAGAAAAGGTAGAGGAATGTTTATAAATAGAAAAAGCAGTAAACAAGGCTAGTTAGCATTCTTTAACCTTTTTACTCCTACTTATTAGTTAAGAGGATTAAAGGTACATGTTCAAAAGCTACTTTAAATTTATTGGAAATAAAAAATTCAAAATAAAAATATTTTTCAGTAGAATGACTACTCTTAAAGAAGGATCAGGAAATGGCATCCCTAAATATTCACCGTCCTCCTCGATTACCCTGTAATCATTCCTTTATAAATGAAGGGAAGCAAAAAAATGAAAAAGCAGCGTTTTATTGGAAAATTAAGCATTTAGCTCTTTTAGCTTTAGCTACTTTATGTAGCCTGGCTACTTTGGCAGGAGTAATCAATTTATTTTCTAGCACCTCATTCTCTAGGCTTTCTAAGTATACATTTATACTTTCAGCCGGTGCTTTAGGAGTTTTTCTAAGTGGAAATATGTTAAATTTGATGGCTTCTAGACTTCCTCAATCTTTAGTTTCTTTGGCCAATTATATTTATTCCATTGTTTGTGAATTTTTTTCTTTGATAGCTTTAAATTTTTTACGTTTTGTTGATTTAGAAAAACGTGATCCTCATAAAGGAAATGGGCAGCAGCCTATTTTACTTATCCATGGACTTTATAGTAATAGTGCCTCCTGGGCTTATTATCGTTACCGCTTTTCTAAAGAAAAATTAGGGTCTGTTTTTACGGTGCATTTAGGAAAGCCCTTCGAATCTATTGAAACTCACGCGGAAAAAGTCCGAAATAAAATGCTAGAAATTCAAAGAGTGACAGGAAGGAGTGATATTACCCTTATTGGCCATTCAATGGGGGGGATTGTAGCTTGTGTCGTTGCTTCTAAATTGGCTGAATGTAATTTGCTAGTAACAGATATTATTACTTTAGGCTCTCCTTTAAAGGGAGCTTTCTTGACTGCTTGTGGGATAGGGAAGGCTGTTAAAGAAATGCATCCTCAAAGCGCTTTTTTAGCAAGCCTTAGTAAGAGAATTTTAAATTTACCTTCTACGACTCATTTTTTCCATATAGCTAGTAAAACAGACTTATTAGTTCCGCTTTCTAGTGCTTTATATAATGAAACTATTTATGCCAAGCGACTAACACTTTCAAATGTAGGCCATCTATCCCTTTTATTTTCCGATTCGTTGATTGATGAAGTGATAGATTATTACAAAATCCGACAAAATAAAGTCTAAAAATAGAGGCTTTATTTTTATTTATCCAAAAATTTGATTTTAATTCAGATTCTCATTGTATTTAAAAGTTATTTTTGTTAATAAGATAATCAAAAAAAACTACGAATAATCGAGCTTTTTTCTCGAGAAATTAACAATAAATTAATTTTTACATATGGTTGCATTAAAAAAATGGAAATATTGAAAATTAAGGGTGGAGCCCCTTTGAAAGGTCATGTAAAAGCAGCAGGTGCTAAAAATGCGATGACCAAATTGCTTGTAGCCTCTCTTCTCTCCGACAAAAAGTGTCGCTTTTATAATGTGCCTAACATTGGAGATGTGGCTGTTACAGTAGATTTATGTAAAGAAATAGGCATGGAGGTGCAGTGGGACCGTGCGAACGGAATCATGGAAGTAATTACTAAGGAACTTAAAACTTCTTATATCCCTCAAAGGTTCTCGGGAGCTAATCGAATTCCTATTTTGATGATTGGAGCGCTATTAGGACGTACTGAAGAAGATATTATTGTTCCAACGGTGGGGGGATGTAATATTGGAATGCGCTTGGTAGATTTTCATATTGCTGCTCTAGAGAAGTTAGGAGCTGTTATTGAATACAGAGGGATGAAGCGCGAAGGAGCTTATTTTGCTCATGCTCATAATGGTCTAAAAGGTACGCTAGTACATTTGCCTTTTCCTTCGGTAGGAGCTACGGAGAATACCATTTTAGCAGCCGTCACAGCCCGAGGCTTAACTACAATAAAAAATGCAGCCATTGAACCAGAAATTGTAGAATTAATTCTTTTTTTGCAAAAACTTGGCGCTATTATTACATTAGATGTCGATCGTACGATACATATCCAAGGCACCCGGCGGTTTTATGAGGTAGAACATACTGTGATCCCCGATCGTATTGAAGCAGCTTCTTGGGGGATAGCAGCTATAAGTTCCAAAGGACGTGTTTTTGTGGAAGGTGCCCAGCATCAAAATATGATTACTCTTTTAAATAAGCTTAGAGAGGTAGGTGGAGGATTTGAAATTAAGAGCAATGGAATTGAATTTTACTATGACGGTCCTCTTCAAGGTGGGCTCCATCTAGAGACAGACGTTCATCCTGGCTTCATGACCGATTGGCAGCAGCCTTTCGTGGTTCTTCTTACACAGGCGACAGGGTCATCAGTGGTGCATGAAACTGTTTATGAAAATCGTTTCGGCTATACCGAGGTGTTGAAGGAGATGGGAGCTGATATTACCCTTTTTAGGCAATGTTTGGGCGGTAAAGAATGCCGCTTTGCTTCCCAAAGTTTTTGCCATAGTATTATAGTTAAAGGTAATACTCCTCTTGTTGCAAGAGATATTTCTGTTCCTGATTTAAGAGCAGGTTTTGCTTATGTAATGGCTGCAATCTTAGCTACAGGAACGAGTGTAATTTCGGGATTACATTTTTTAGATAGGGGCTATGGAGAGCTTTTTCAAAAACTTGGTTCTTTAGGGGTAGATGTGACGCGTACGACGGAAAAAGAAAAAACTTTAGAACCTGTATCAAAAGGGGAGGGTGTAGCTGTTTTAGCCAAACCTATCAAAGAATTAAAAAAGAAAAAATTACCAGTTTTGCAAACTATCTAATTTTTTAAAGGCTTTTAAAGAAAGATAGCTGAGTCTATGGATATAAGCTAATTTAATGTATATTTTTCCTTAATAAGGTGTGGTGCAAGGCATGTTTGGCAGAGAAAGAATGAAAGCTTGTGTGTTGTATCGAAAGTGTAATTAATCCAGCTTTCTAATTAATTTTAGCAAGAGGGTGTCTGTATGTTTTGTATGAAGTCATTATTTAATCCATTCACTTGCATAAATCCAAACTCTTCACATTACAATATAATTAATTCTACGCCCATAGCCATGTTGCCCGAGGAATTGATCGTTCACATTTTCTCTTTTCTTTCAGCCACTAATCTTGCTACGGCCCAGCGCGTATGTAGGCACTGGAGAAAAATAGCAGAAGAAGACACAGCCTGTGGAAAAGACACCCTCAAAAACGCTTGGGTTGTAAGCCCCTTACGCGTATCTTTTCTAAGAAAGTACCTTACTCTTTTAAACAAAGCTATCTTATTTATTGCAAGAATGAAGCTGAATGCATACGATTTAAAGAAATGCTTGCTTTCAGCCATGATGAGAATCTAGCTTTCGAGCATCAACTACTAGAACATTATAGCTCTAAAAAGTGAGAGGTCGATTGAGTAAATGATAAATTCTTTATCGATGAGTCCTTCGTGAATGCAAGCTAACTTTTAGATAATTTTTCACATGCCGCTACAAAATGCCACTCCCTCTCCTTGCAATATAATTGGCTAGGGATAAGATGGCGAAGTTTACAATGTCCCCCAAGAACAATGGGTACTGACACAGGGAATAAGCTCCAATATGAGGCTATGTCTTAAACAGGCGAGCCATTAGATCATTTACGCAACAACGCTCACAGGAAAGATAAGAACCTTTCTTTTCTTGTTTTATATAAAAAAACTTGTCAATATGTTACTGATTTTGTAAGAAAATAAACCCTTTGTTAGCGTGGCTTGCAAAAAATATTTACAAACTGTTAGTTTTAAGGTAACTAATTTTTTTATTAGGTAAAATGCAGACTTCTCCAGCTTTATGGCGTCAAATACAACGCAGCAATTTCACAAATTGGAATCAATTAGCAGACTTTTTAAAGCTTTCCCCTGAACAAGGTGAGCGAGTATTAAAAAATCCTTCATTTAAATTAAATTTACCCCTTCGCCTTGCTCAAAAAATCACTAAAGGGGTGTTAGATGATCCTATTCTTAAGCAATTTCTTCCTGCCTTAGATGAAAAGCTGGAAGCTACAGGTTTTCAAATAGACCCCGTTCAGGATCAATTATTTCGAAAGGAAACTAAACTTTTGCAAAAATATAAAGGCCGGGCTCTTTTAGTTTGCACAAGTGCTTGTGCGATGCATTGCAGATATTGCTTCCGTCAAAATTTTGAGTACGATAGCAAAAAAACTAGCTTTGCTAACGAATTGGAGCTTATTCGAGCAGACTTATCTCTTAAGGAAATTATCTTAAGTGGAGGGGATCCTTTATCGCTGGAAAATAGAACATTAAGCAATCTTTTAGATCAACTAGATATGATTTCTCATCTGCGCCGTGTTCGCTTTCATACTCGTTTTCCTATCGGAATTCCGGAAAGGATTGACCAAGAGTTTTTAGATATCTTAAGAGTCCGTCGTGTACAAATTTGGTTTGTAGTGCATGTCAATCATCCCCGCGAGCTAGATGAGGAAGTTCTTTTAAGGCTTAAAAATGTGCAATGTTTAGGCATTCCTGTGCTTAATCAGTGCGTGCTTTTAAAAGGCGTTAACGATAATAAGGAAACTCAAAAACTACTCTGTGAAAAATTGGTAGATCACGGGATTTTACCTTATTATATGCATCAGCTAGACCGGGTAAAAGGGACTGCCCATTTTGAGGTAGAGCGAGAGCAAGGTTGTGAATTTATCCGTTATCTGGCTGCTAATTTATCGGGTTATGCGGTCCCTAAATATGTGCAAGAAGTACCAGGAGAGTCCAGTAAGACTTCTCTTTTCTAGCCCTTAAACTAATAACTATCTTATTTAGATAAGGAAGAGCTAGAAAAAAGGCGAAGGGGAAGGAATTTATAATTATTTATAGACCTTAAGTTTTGGATATTAAAAACTTGCCTTTTTTCCTTAGGCAGAATGGCATAATAGAACTCTCTAGGGATGCCAGCCGATACAGTTTTTTACATCATGGTTAAAGCTATGCCCCTTAGTCAATAGGTTAACCTATTGATAAATTTCTTAAGTTGAGCCTCCTTACCAGAGGCAGTTAAGCTAAAGAGTAGCTCTGAAAGATAAGAAAGAAAAAATGGAAGATAAAAAAAAACTTTAAAAATCCTCCCATTCCATTTTCTTTCGCAGGGCTGCCAGCTTATTTCTTTTATTCTTTATGAATAGTGAACCTTCTCTGCAAATTTTTAAGCTTATATTCCTCAGCAAAAAAAATAATTAACGCGAGTTATCGGATAAGGAAATAGTTGAAAAAAGACCTCCACATTGTTTAAAAATATTTTTCACCAAAAAAACTTTAAACCTGGAAGGTTAAAATGCTTGAAAAAGATATCGATCTATTAATCTCTATTTTTTGTGATGTAGAGGATTTTTATAAACAATTTGAGCCTGAATGGCGCAAAATATTGGTTGAAAGCCGCCCAAAACCTTTAATTGAAAAGAGCAATAAAAGAAATCGATGGTCAAAATTATCATTAAGCAAAGCGATGACAATTATCATTATGTTTCATAAAACTGGTTATAGAACTTTTAAAGGCTATTATACGCGACAAGTCATTCCTTCAATGAGAAAATATTTTCCTAGCATCCTTTCCTATAATAAGTTCATTACTTTAATGAAAACATGCTTGTTTCCTCTTTTTTTTATTCACAAGCTTGTTTAGGAGAGTGTACAGGCATTCCTTTCATTGATTCCCCTTTATTAGCAGTATGCCACACCCGTCGCATTTACTCCCATCCTAGTTTCTAAAAAAATAGCCAAAAGGGGTAAAACTTCTACAGGGTACTTCTATTCGACTCGTAGTAGAAGAGATGCTACCTAGGGCCCAAGCTATGGCTGATCGTTTTCATGTTATGCAGAACCTAAATCAAGCGTTAGATAGATTTAGGAAGAGGATAAAACAGAAAAGTGCCGATCAAGAAATAAAGAGCTAAAATGATTGGGCAAAAGTTTATAAGCCTTGCTAGATTCCAATGTAAAGATTGACTTAAAACTTCTCTTAACTTGTCTCTTTCTTTTATCTGTTTTCTGCTCGTAAAAGACAGCTGTATAAATTTTTAGACGGGATTTTTCACTTTTTGTCCTGTACAGAGATGCATCTAAAGTAATTTCCTTAAGATTTTTAAGATTAGAAAGCAGTATGAATAGAGGAAGCTTAGTTGTGGGTTATTGCTTAAGTAAAAATCTTGCAGATTAGAAAGCTGCCAGATTGTTGCAGGAAGGGCTGTTAATTGGTTATTGTTTAAACTAAGCTGTGCTAGATTAGAAAGCTGTCCAATTGTTGTAGGAAGAGCGGTTAGCTGGTTGTTGTCTAACCAAAGCACTTTTAGCTGAGAAAGCTTTCTGATAGCTGCAGGAAGGGCTGTTAGCCGGTTATTGTTTAAACTAAGCTGTGCTAGATTAGAAAGCCCCCCAATTGTTGCAGGAAGAGCGGTTAACTGGTTGTTGTCTAACCAAAGTACTTTTAGCTGAGGCAGTTGCCCAATTGTTACGGGAAGAGCGGTTAACTGGTTGTTGTCTAACCAAAGTACTTTTAGCTGAGAAAGTTGCCCGATAGTTGCAGGAAGAGCGGTTAGCTGGTTGCTACCCAGCCAAAGCTGACGCAGTTGAGAAAGTTGTCCGATGGCTGCAGGCAAGGCTGTTAACTGATTGTCTCTTAAGTCGAGAAAGCTTAACATAGAAAGTTGCTTGATTTCTGGAGGTAAAGCAGTTAATTTTAAGAGATTTAACTCTAGGCAAGACAAATCTGCACTATGCTTATCCAGCCATTTCGCTAGCAGATCGCTTTTTTTCTTTAAAGGTAAAGCCTTAACCTGGGGTTGGCTTAAATATTTTTTTCCACCTGGTAGCTTTTGCCAAAGTAGGAGGCGATTAATATTTAGTAGATAGGAAGAATAATTATTGAGAGTAAAATTTTTGCTTTCTTTTGAATCTTCTTCAAATTCTAAAGGGGAAAGAGAGGTGGCTAAGTTAAAGATTTGCTGAAAGATGTGAGCCACTTTTTCTTCAGCAGAAAGGTTAGATTCAATTTTATAAATTTTATCCAACATATGAGCTTGTTCTATAAAATCCCTGTACTCATCAGGAAAATGAACATGGACGATCGCTTTGTAAAGAGAGGTGGCGGAAATAGAAGGTTGAGGAGCGACTGAGAGAAGGGGTGCAGAACTTTGGTGGATTTGCCGCAGCTTTTCGACGACAAATTGCCTAACCTTTTCATTTTCTCCTAATAATTTTTCCATCCATTTATAACTTATCTTTTCTTTGTTAGTCAGCTCTTCATTATTCTGACCCATCAATTCTTCTACTTGATTCTCTAAAATTTCCTTTAAAGTTAAAACTTCTTGAATTTGAGGTTTTTCTAGAAGGTGGAGCAAGAGGTCAATATAACTTTCTTTGAGAGATTTTAAAGGATAGGACTCAGCCGTTTCGGCTAGTTGCCTCACTATGTAGTTAGGTGCATGCCTTTCAATAAGCCTTCTATCTAGGGGACAAAGTTTATTGCGCGCTAAGCATTGGATGACGGTATCTTCGTTAAAGGTATGGCCACAAGGGAACAAAGTAACCGCTCGAGCCAGCAACTCTCCTGATACAGGGTCTTCTATATTTGCTAAGATTGTGGGATGAAATTTTGCCTGGATGCTAGATGTAGAGGTTGGTGCCATCATATAAGCTCCTTAAAGTTATAGGGTAAATTATCTCTTCAAGAGTAAACTTAGCCTGCTTTTTTAAGGGCTAGCCTGAGTTTTTTATGGGATGGTAGTCTTTCTTAATTTTTTAATCAATTTTTATTTTGAAAGTTAGAAAAGGAGCTATATCTCTTTTATAAAAGCAGCAAAAGTCTCTCTTATTAATTCATCAACTTCTCTCCTAATATCTTGAGATATGCTTCTCAGCTTGTTTTATTCTTGGATTTTTTGTCCTATAGTATTCCAATGAGGAAATCTAAAAAAGCTTCTCCTGTAACGGAAGTTCCATTTTTGTATAAGGTTTGACATAGTTAACTCAGTATGTTTTGATGAGAAAAATTTGACAAATGCTACATAAATCTAAAATTATCTTCTTTCTAAAAGAAGGAGGTAACAATGCCCAAAAGGAAAACTGCTGATAAAAACTTTGCTGATTTGCAAGAAGAGATTGATTTAGAGAGATTTAGAGAAAGCGTAAGATCTAATTTTGCAGATTTTCCAGATCCCCGCCTAAGCAAGCGTTGTGCTTATCTTATATGGTATTGGTTTTTGATTTCTCTTTCTGGATATCTAGCAGGATGTAATACCGTATATAGTAGGAGACAGTGCTCTTTATACGCCAACTACCTTGCAAGTTTTTAAAGAAGAACAAAGCTTATTTACCACGCGTGTGCCCGTGTAAATCAAAGAGGCTAAAGAGTTCATATTTGAAGTGCCTTACGAAAAGATGGTAGAAATGACAGAAGGCTATCGAGCTTTTGAGAGCACTTCTTGCTATGCAGGCGTTGAACAAAGATGGATAGTTATTTTTAGCCAAGCGGCCTATCAAAGAGAATGCCCCACTTTAGCCAAGCATTATCTTAAGGGTAGTGAAAAAGAAGCCAAAGTCTTTATTAAGCTGATGCAGCAAGAATTTTTATGCCCAAACGATTCTAAGCGCCAATTAGATAAGTTTGCAAAAAAACTTAAATATATACAGATTATAGAACCTCAAGTTATAGCCACTCAAAAGCATGCTAGATCTGGGCGGCCAAAAGCTGGGCAAGAATCTTCTATACTTAGCTATTCTTTAAAAGGCACAGTAGCTTACTCTTTGCTTAACAAGGCAGATTTAGAGAGGAGCAAAGGGTTTTTCATCTTAGCGACTAATGACATGGATGTAACCGCTTTTCCTGCTCAGGAAGTGCTAAAAAAATATAAAGCTTGAGCAAAGTGTGGAAAGAGGATTTAGATTCTTGAAAAGCCCCGATTTCCTACTCTCTTCTTTACTTTCTAAAAAAGCCAGAAAGAATTGAAGCGCTTTTAATGGTAATGATTCTAGGCCTTCTGGTCTATTCTGCCCTCGAATATAAAATTCGAGAAAAATTTGCGAGAAAATGGTGAGAACTTCTTAAATCAACTTAAGAAACCTACGCAAAAGCCAACCATCCGCTGGGTGTTTTTCTGTTTCCTTAAGCCTGCATATGGTCTTTATTGACCATACAAGATTGCAAATTACCAATCTGAAAGAACGCCATAGAATTATCCTTAGATGCTCAGGGCCTCCTTACCAAAAATTCTATTATTCTGAAAGGTGGTGAGAAATCACGCTTTCAAGAAGATCACATCTTTTCTACTGTTTGAACACCTAATAAATTTAAGCCTTTTTTCAAAATACGTGCAGTCGTTTCACATAAAAGCAATCGTGAATTTTGTTCAGGTGCTCCTTCCACACGGCAATCACGGAAAAAGGCATTAAACCTTTCTGCAAGGGTATAAAGGTAATCTGTTAAGCGGTGGGGTAAAAGATCGCGCGAAACTGCATGAAGCGTTTCTCCAAACCGTTTCAAATGCAAGGCTAAAGCTATTTCTGAAGGATGCTCCAAAAGAATGGTCGTAACGTTTTTAATTAATTCTAGCTCAAATTTAACTTTACGTTTGATGCTAGCTATTCTGACATAAGAATACATTAAGTAGGCGGCAGTATTGCCCTCAAATTTTAACATACGTTCGTAACTAAATGTATAATCGCTGGTGCGATGGCAAGCTAAATCGGCATATTTAATGGCGCCGATTCCTAGAATGCGGGCCATATGATCAGCCTCTTGTGTTTCTAAGGTGGGATCGCGCTTAATTAAAATCTCTTTAGCATATTTAATGCCTGCCTGGAGCAGATCAATCAATTTTTCTGTGTCTCCAGAACGGGTACGAAATTTTTTTCCATCATTTCCTAAAACTAGCCCAAATGGAACATGATCAAGCTGCACTTTTCTCTTCTTTAAAAATCCAGCTTTTTCAGCTACTTTAAAAATCATTTGAAAGTGTAGACTTTGGCCTGCATCAGTCACAATAATAATCCGGTCTGCCTTTTCCTCGAAAATCCTTTGTTTGATTGCTGCCATATCGGTAGTATCGTAATTATAGCCTCCATCAGATTTTTGAATCATAAGAGGCATAGCATTGCCTTCACGATTGCGAAATTCCTCCAAAAAAATGCATTTTGCGCCTTGAGAAATTTCAACTAGCCCCTGATCTTCTAACTCTTTGACTATTTGTGGTAAAAGAGGGTTATAAAAAGATTCCCCGCGCGTTTGAATTTTTACTTCGAGAAGATCATAAATCTCTTGATAAGCTTTCTCAGAAATAAAGCAAATCATCTCCCAAGCTTTTCTGGAAAGAGCATCTCCACTTTGTAGGGCTACAACCTCTTTTTGAGCTCTTTGTTTAAACTCTAAATCGCTATCAAATTTTTGCTTAGAAGCCTTATACCAGCTGACTAGTTGAGATAAATCGGTAGGGTTATTGCCTTGTAATACATGAGGAGCGGTCTCTTTAATGTAAGCTATCAGCATACCAAAAGCAGTGCCCCAATCTCCAATATGATTAAGCCGTATAACTTCATGTCCTAAAAATTCCAAAACACGAGCGATACAATCGCCGATAATGGTGGAACGCAGATGCCCTACATGCATCTCCTTAGCAGTATTAGGACTCGAAAAATCAATAACAATGCGCTGCTGAACGGGTAGGGGAACCCCTAACATAGGATCTTCAAGGATTTCTTGAATACTTTCAGATAGGTAAAGAGGATGAATAAATATATTGATAAAGCCAGGTCCCGCAATCTCAACATGCTGGATAACTGGAATTTTTTCTTTAGGCAAAAGAGCTAAACTTTGCACAATAGCTTGAGCCACTTCGTGTGGGCTTTTTTGAAGGATTTTACAGAGCTTCATAGCGGAGTTGAATTGGTAGTGCCCAAATCTATCTTGGGTACTTTGAGTAATTTCTAGAGGAAAATCTGGGGTGTTAGCTAAATGTGGGAAAGCTGAAATAGTCGCTTTTTTAAATTCTTCGTTTAGAGAGTCGAGGAGCATTTGTTTTGACATGAAATTACTTATTATTATTGTTAATGTTTAAAGTCGATAGGTTTTTTTCTTTGACCGATTAGATTTGTTAGGTTGTAGTGGGCAATTTCGTCCGCAACAAGTGCTGTAGGCTTATCTTCTTTTTCAGCTTTATCAAAAAGTTTAAGTAGAAGGTAGTAAATATGATTAACCTTATCGCGTGCTGCAGTAGCATTGTAGCCTCCCGCATTAAATTCTGCTGTAGCATTAATTAAGCCTCCTGCATTAATCACATAATCAGGGGCATATAAAATTCTTTTCTTCAAAAGCATTTCCCCTACTAGCGGCGAGGCTAATTGATTGTTTGCTGCGCCGGCGATAGCTTTACATTGTAGATGAGGGACGATTTCTTCAGTAATTATTCCTCCCATAGCACAAGGTGCGAAAATATCACATTCAGTATGAATATAGTCATAGAGTCCTACGGTCTTTGCTCCCATAGGAGCCGCATACTCTTCAAGGCGGGCTTCATTGGTTTCGCAAAGAATCAACTGAGCACCTTCCCAAAATAAAATATTGGCAAGCTTGCTACCGACTTGTCCTAATCCTTGAACAAGAATTTTTTTATTAGCTACAGAAGGAGTTCCCCAGAGTTTTTGAGCTACAGCTTGGATACCACGATAGACTCCCCAGGCAGTGAAGGGGCTGGGATCGCCGCTGCTAGTATGAGTAGGTAAGGCGGCAACATAAGGGGTTTTTTGGCGGATAATGGCCATGTCTTTTGTATCTGAGCCTACATCTTCTGCAGCTATATAATCTCCTTGAAGAGAATGCACGACTTCCGCAAAAGCCAAGAGAAGTTTTTCTGTTTTTTGCTGATAGGGATCTGCCAGGATGACACTTTTACCCCCGCCAGTACCCAATTCAGCTACAGCAGATTTCCTTGTCATGGCTTTAGCAAGTAATAAAACATCTTTTAAAGCCTCTTGCGAAGAAGTGTAAGGATGAATACGCGTACCTCCTAATGAAGGACCAAGAGAAGTGTCATGGATAGCAATCATACAATGTAAGTGAGAGCCAGGATCAGTAGCCTCAATTACTTTTTTATATCCATCAATTTTTACTTCCTTTATTTGCACCATCTAGTCCTCCCGGGGTTTTTCAAAATGAGTTGATTAATAATACTCTAATAGCTATCCTTAGCCCAGCAATAAATTAAAATATTTATACTTAATTATTCCCTTTACAGAGGTTCCAGATGGCTCAAACTGTTATAACAGAAGAGATAAAAAGCGAACTAGAACAGTTTTTAAAAGAGAATCAATCTGCTGAGCTAGTTACTACATATCTCTTTTACGTAGAAAAAAAATTTAACCTACGCCCTGTCCTATTTCCAAAAGACAAAATAATCTACCAAAGTGCAGAGGATGCCGTCAAGTATGTTGAACAACAACATCAATTGTGGCACGAAACTGAAATCAAAATAGGTTTTAGTAATTTGAGTGTAAATGAGCAAACTAAAAAGATTTACATCTGTCCTTTTACGGGAAAAGTATTTGGAGATAATACTCATCCTAATCCACAAGATGCTATTTATGATTGGGTCTCTAAATGTCCAGAAAATACAGAAAGAGTTAACGGCTTGCGGGTAAAACGTTTCTTTATTTCCGATGATCCTGAAGTAATTAAAAGCTATGCTGCTAAATTTAAGCCTAAAGAACCCATTACCAAAGTAGTTTATTCATCAGTCTTAAGTGGTAAATTGTTTAATACAAAAGAAGCTGTGATCAAAGATTTTAAACAAAATTATCTCAAACGTTTATCTTTGATGGAAGTGCAAAATCAAAATCGCTTTCAATTAGAAGAGCATTTTCTAGAATTTATTCAGAGTCAGCTTGTTGAAGATAAAATTGCAAGTTTTGTTGAAGCCTTGGCTGAATTTGAAGAATTTTCTTCTTCTGTAGCTCAGTGGCTTGAATAGGAATGAATCTTCATACTTGTCATACCGTAGAACAAACGATGAATCAAGGGTATGACTTAGGTAGCCAGCTGCCTAATGGCAGTATTGTTTGTTTATTTGGAGAATTAGGAGCTGGCAAAACCACTTTTGTCAAAGGATTGGCAGCAGGAGCCGCTGGCATAACTCCTCAGCAAGTTAATAGCCCCACGTTTGTTTATCTAAATATCTATAAAGGCCATCGAACTGTTTATCATTTCGATCTTTATCGCCTGCGCGATGCTGATGAATTTTTAAGCATGGGATTTGAGGATATGCTTTTTGCGGGGGGAATATGCTGTATTGAGTGGTCAGAGAAAATAGCCCCTTTGTTACCTCCTTCCTGTCTCAAAATTACATTATTGCATGAGAGCGAAAGCACGCGTATCATAAGGATAGATTCATGAATGCTTATGCATTTGCTAAGGCACGTTTTATAAAAACAGCTATGGGATCTAAAGATTATCCCATCCTTAAAGATGATGGAGGAAATTTACTTCCTGAAGTAGCGGTGGCTGGGCGCTCTAACGTAGGTAAATCTAGCTTGCTTAACCATTTATTTGGTAGCAAGGGTTTAGTAAAAACTTCCTCTGTACCGGGTAAAACTCAAGCGCTAAATTTCTTTGTAATTGATGAAAAATTGGTATTTGTAGATTTGCCCGGCTATGGATATGCTCAAGTTCCTCTTTCTACAAGGAAATTATGGGGGCCGATGGTAGAGCGTTATCTTAAGGAAAGAGAATCACTTAAATTAATTCTTTTTCTTTTTGATATTCGTCGCATGCCTAATGAGGATGATCGGCGCTTTTTGGAATGGGTAATTCATTATCAAAAAGCTATGATCCTTGTTTTTACTAAAGTAGATAAAATTTCAACCAATGAAAAAAAAGCTAATGCTGATAAAATTTTAAAAGCTTTTGGCGTTGATAATATCCATCATCTTTTTTATTCAGCAACTAAAAATGTGGGCCGCAAAGAATTAAAAAAAATGCTGACAGAAGCAATAGAGGATGAACTAGCATGAAGCCATTACATACGCAAACGTTTGTTTGCTTAGACTGTGAAACTACTGGATTAGATCCTCAAAGAGATCGTATTATTGAAGTAGCGGCTGTACGATTTACGGTAGAGCAAGTCTTAGCGCAGTGTGAATCTTTAATTGACCCTGAATGTGAAATTCCTGAAACCTCTATTGCTATTCATCATATTGTACCGCAGATGGTACAAGGAAAGCCTAAAATTGATGAGTACCTGCCGGAATTCCTCAGATTTGTTAGCAATGATATTCTAGTAGGGCATGGAGTTAAGTTTGATATGGAAGTGATTGCTGCTTCTGCAGCTCGGGCTAACATTCCTTGTCATCTTCAACACAATCGCTATATTGACACTCTGCGTTTAGCGCGTCACTATGGTGAAAGTCCCATTAACTCTCTTGAACAGCTGCGTAAACATTTTAATATTCAAGAAGAAGGGGCCCATCGTGCCATGAACGATGTGATTGTAAATATGGATGTATTTAAATATTTGGTAAAACCCTATAAAACGGTTGAGCAGGTTTTCGACCTTCTCTCTCGTCCTGTTGCAATGAAGATTATGCCCTTAGGTAAACATAAAGGAAGGCCTATTACCGAAGTGCCACTTCAATTTCTTTTGTGGGCAGCTAATAAAGATTTTGATCAAGATTTGCTGTTTTCTATCCGCTCTGAAATTAAACGCCGTAAGAAAGGAAATACTTTTGGTCAGGCCGCCAATCCTTTTAGCGAACTATAAAATTAAAAGGATGAAGAAAGGGTGGGCATTTAAATTTTACCAGCTTTAAGGGTTCTTTTTTCTGAAAAACACTAAAGATTTGTTGAAAAGTCTATTTCCTTATTTGCTTAAATGCAGGCAAACAGATAAAATTTGGCTTAAAGCTTCTCAAAAGTCACTCGAAATTTTACTATGGAGTTCACTTGTATGTTGAAAAATGGCAATGCTCATCCAGAAACTGGTTCTTTTGCAGTCAAGGTAGGGCTGGCAGAGATGTTAAAAGGGGGCGTTATTATGGACGTTACCACGCCAGAGCAAGCAAAAATTGCAGAGGATGCTGGGGCAGTTGCTGTGATGGCCTTAGAGCGTATCCCAGCAGATATCCGGGCGCAAGGCGGTGTAGCTAGAATGTCAGGACCTGAGCTTATCCATAAAATTCAAGAAGCGGTTTCTATTCCCGTCATGGCTAAGTGCCGTATTGGGCATTTTGTAGAAGCTCAAATTCTTGAAGCTCTATTTGTGGATTTCATCGATGAGAGTGAGGTATTAACGCCTGCTGATGAAGAAAATCATATTGATAAACATGCGTTTCGGATTCCTTTTGTCTGCGGTTGCCGTCATTTAGGAGAAGCTCTCCGCCGCATAGGAGAAGGCGCTGCTATGATACGTACTAAAGGTGAAGCCGGCACAGGAAATATTGTGGAGGCTGTCCGACATTTGCGCACCCTTAACCGGGAGATGCGCGTGTTGACCACCATGGATAATAGCGAGCTGATGGCTGAAGCTAAACGCTTGGGAGCTCCTTACCATCTCGTTAAACAAGTGGCTGAAAAAGGTAAACTGCCAGTCCCTAATTTTGCTGCCGGTGGGATAGCTAATCCAGCTGATGCGGCTCTAATGATGCAGCTGGGGGCTGAGAGCGTATTCGTAGGTTCGGGTATTTTTAAATCAGAAGATCCTTCCCAAAGAGCAAAAGCAATTGTAGGCGCAGCTACTTTCTACAATGACCCCGAGATGCTAGCAAAAATTTCTATGGGTCTGCTAAGTGCTATGAAAGGACTTGATATTCAACAGATAAGAAAAGAAGATTTGCTGGCACAAAGAGGATGGTAAATGACCACTATTGGTGTTTTGGCGCTACAAGGCGCTTTTTCTAAGCATATAGAGATGGTGCATTCTTTAAATGTGAAAGCTATCGCAGTGCGCAAGCCTGAAGATTTGGGTAGATGCCATGGATTGATCATTCCAGGAGGAGAATCCACCACTATAAAACGTCAAATGGATTTCATTCAAATGTCTTATCCTTTAAAGCAGTTTGCCCAGCTAAGGCCTCTTTTTGGTACATGCGCAGGGCTTATCTTGATGTCCCAAGAAATAATTGCCGACCCTATGCAACCCTTAGGTATTGTAAATGTTTCTGTAGAGCGTAATGCCTTTGGCCGTCAGTATGAGTCCTTCATTGCTAATCTAAAAGCTAACTTGAGTTCTTCTCAAGCTGAGGATGTGGCTGCAGCCTTTATTAGAGCCCCACGCATTCATCGGTATGGTAAGGAGGTAGAGGTTTTATCGACTTATCAAGGAGAAGCTGTGCTGGTAAAGCAAGGAATGCATCTGGGAGCGACTTTTCATCCTGAACTGACCCAGAGTACGGCTATTCATAAATATTTTATCTCTCTGATAAAAAGTCATTAGCTATGAAATTACCCGATAAATTTAACCTCTAGTGGCCTTTTATTCTCCTGTATAACCACATACGCCTGCCCGTGGGGAATTAACCAGAGGCATAAGCATGTAAGTATCTTTTTCATCGATAGCACAGGGGTGGCTTGTACTGCATTTGGAACACACCTTTGAACCGCATAAAGAGCAAATAATATCAGCCGCTTGATTACATGCTTCGCATAGAAAAGCAGGGGGATCATTTCGCATAAGAATTGAAATTCCTTTTTGAGGGCAGGCGGCAAGTTTTTCCGTGACTTGTATATCGAGTTCAGTAGAAGATCCCATATCATAAATGTATGTAAACTCTAAGCCTGGAGATAGAATTTTGCTGACTGGATGATTCATAGAGGGGCTAAGTCTGCCAGATTCAGTATGAGACATGTAATGTCGTCTGCCAATAGTAAACTGGCTGAGGTGTCCACAGCATTCTAACCATGTAGTCCTTAAAAACGCATCTAGAGATCCTAAGGAAGTGCTTTGAGGAATAGCGACAAACATCCAATAAAGACCGGGCTCTTCCGCCCATGAGATGCGAAGTAAATATCCCTCTGGGTTCGATTGAGAAGGCTGCAAAGATTTTAAAGTGCAACCAAGTAAATGAGCACCTCCCTTGCTGGGACTATAGGTTTTGCCGCAGGTAGTGCATGTGCCTTTAGTTTTCATTCTTTCCTCCTTTCTTCAATAATTTTAAAGAGTTATCTTTTTTAATGAACTTGATAAAAAAGAGTTTTTTCCAGCATCACCAGAAGAATGCCAGGACTCAAAAGTGGTTAAAATACATGTAACTCTTTTCTATTATTTTTAAAATTATCAAAGAGAATTTATTTATTTCAATCATTCTTCATTGTTTGAAAAAAAATTAAAGATTTCCTAAGGTTGAAGTGAAGGGGTAATGAAACCTTTCCATCCACCAAGTACTTATCTTATTTCCCACATTCCGCAGGTTAATTTCCATTGGCCTATAATTTCTGAATGAGGGTTGAGTTAAAACATAAAATCCTACTCATCAAATAGTTAATTAATCCTCCTGTAGTCATAATAGCTTGGGGATTATGATGGATTAATTAATTTATCATATTCCCTTATCTCAATTTTCTTGCATAGTGTAGAAACAATCCTAAGGGATTAAAGTCCTTGCTACAATACTTTTTCATCTTTCATGTTTTCGCTTTCTTTGCTTATAGAGGAACATGAATAGTTTTTTCTAAAAAAAGCTGGAGGCCGACGTTCCTCTCTTTGAATTTAATCCCTTGATTGCTAAGTCGTTAAAAAAATTAATTCTTTAATTTAAATTCTATTCATATTACTAAAAAAAAATAATATCTTGAAATCGTTATAACCTGCGGAATGTGGGTTATTTTGTCAAAAATCAAAAGTATTTACCTCTTCATTCGTTTGCTTAAAAATAATAATTTAAAGCCCACATTCCTCACCTGAAATTTAAGTTGCTGATTGCTAAATGCTTATAAAATTTAACTCTTAAATTTAAGTTTTATAATTTCTTCATACTTAGGTCGTTATAAAGAATAGTGAGGAAGGTGGATTAAAGATAAAAAATGTTTGTGAGTTAAGTTTTTTTACGTGGTAAGGCTTTTCTTCTAGGAAATGGCTGGCTATAAACCATTTTCTAGAACAAAAGTGCAAAAAATAAGAGATAGAATTTTTAAAAGATTACTTAAATAAGGTAAGTTATCGGCTAAGAACACCCTCTAGGGCTGCTTCAATTATACCCAAACTGTAAGCCAACTCATTAACTTTTGTTTTTGCGTGCGAGTAAATTGCATGAAGGCTTACAGAGCTCGTAAGCATAGGCCACTATTCCGCTGATTAGATTGGCAAAAAAATTTCAAGCGCTGCGATGTTGAGGATATTCGATTTGATAAGAGTTTTTCAATTTATTGTTAACACTTTCAATCCTCTCACTTTCTTAATAAAATCTTACCTACCTGGGATATTAGCTTGTTTTTCATATTCTTTCTAACCCTAGTAATAATTTCTAAGCCCTTGCCGTAAAGCTTGATAAACATTTGATGAGAGATATATCCTTCATCGGCAAACATTTTGCCAAAAATCCTTTTAGACAGATCAGAGATAGGGACTTGGGTCATCCACATTTCCTGACGTTAACATATAAGCAAAAATTTATCCTTTATCATTAATAATTAAATGTAGCTTGAATCTATAAAGGTAACCGGTAGAGGTTTTTCCTCTTTTATTTCCTTATCGGATAATTCGCGTTAAATACTTTAATCTTCAATGTGGAAAGGATTTTTTATGCAGATGCCTTTTTATCTATCTAGATAGATTCAAGGATATGCTTTAAAAACTAAGCCTGCATACACAATCCTCTAAAGGCTGCTTATCTAATTAACGAGAGGGGTTTCATACGACATGGGATTGCCTAAGGATAGTTTAAAAGCGTATAATATGGATTTGAGCAGCTCTTTAGGGGGATTACATACTTAATAAAAATCTGTCTTTAAGGAGAGAGAACCAGCTTTTATAAATTTAATTTAATTTTAAAATATACAGCTATAGTTTCTTTAACCGGTATAAATTAAAACTTATAGCCGAATCCTGCGCCTACTTTTAGCCCTCCTACATTGCGATATTTTTTAAAATGTACCGGTTGGTAGAGATAGTCAATAAATACATCCATAAACAGGCGTTCGCTCATTGAATAATAAATACCTGATTTCAAGATGCCTCCCACGGCAAATTTTGAAACCTTCTCATGTAGGCAACAGGATTTATTAGTCACATTAATCCTTGAAAAACTAGGCCCTATTCCAACATATCCGTCGAGAAACTCCCCAAACGGATAGATATATTTTATTCCAAAGCTAACCTGCGGGATTTCTACTTTACTTTTTCCACAACATCTATCTCTGTGGGTTCTACTATGCTTAGAGAAATAGTCAAAATTGCTCCAGCCCCTTAGATATTTAAAAGGAGGGAGAGAAAGAGAAGCTTCTATTTGATAGCTTGTGCCTATTTTCCCATAAAGTTTTTTAAAGCGTTTATTAGCATGAATAAACGCGCCTGAGCGCATTTCTAAAGTCATTGGCTGCTCTTCTATCCAGGCATGTAGCTCTCCTATGCTGATAAGAAAAAGGCATACGATTCCTATATAAATTTTATTCATGAGTGATCCTTATTTTGGTTGGAATGCTTTCTTTATTGCCTTCATATACTGCAACAAGGGTATAGCCTTCAGCCGATTTTTTAGATTTGCAACATTTTTTATACACTAAAGGAGCGTTAGCTGGAATTTGGGCAATAAGAGCTCCCTTTTGATAAACACGATATAAAACTACATAGGGCGAAGGCGACATCCATCTTATCTCTAGCGGATATTCAGTTCGATTTAAGTATTTACACTTGCTTAAGGAGGCGGTAGCAGCAGGCACCGGGGGTTCTGGTAGATAGATAGAGACTTCATTCGATTGAGCAGACAGGCCAAAATTATTACCCGCACAGGTTGCAAATTGATAATCAACTAAAGATTTATTGTAATAGGTATTGCCGTTAGAAGGATAGCTAGCAATGTGGGCTTCAAATTCGATCGTGTTTAATTGGCCGACAAGCATATCTCCAATAAAAAATCCTTGAGTAAGGTCAGGATCAGGACTAATGGGTATGCTATTCAATTTTAAACTACCCGCAACATAGTTAAGGCCGGCGGGCAACGCATCCTTAAAATTTACAGACAAGGCATCACTTGTTCCTGTATTTTCAAGTCGGATAGAAAAAGTGACTTTCTCGCCAAGAGAAGAAGTTATGGACTGCACGGCGTTAACAGTCTTTTTCGAGTTTATAATGGGTGCTCCTACTTGAATCTGTAAGCCCAGGGCGTTGACTGTATAATCATCCGATGTAGTCGTACCTAAAGCATAGGCCTTTGTTTGATTATAGGTAATAGCATGAGAAACATCTATGCTTGTTATATCATATCCCTGTCTACCACCCGATTTATTAAGGTTATTAAAGGGATCAGCGTTCAAGTTTCCATAGCTACCTCTTTCATCCAATTGAGAAGAGCCTACGGCTACATATTTATTATGAATAGGATCTAGCTCCAGAGGAAGTAGAGTGTTGATTTGAGAGGCGAAAAAATTGTTGATGGGGTTATTAACACCTGAAAGAGAATTGGCTGCGATGGTAAGTGGTAAACTTTTACCAAAGAGCAGGCAATCACCTGTTTTATTAGCCTCCCCTTCAATTGCGCTAATAAAAAGCCTTCCAGAGAGTACCCCGGAAGGTGGAGCACAAAACCCCGACACCTCTACAGGATTAATGGTTCTCGAGGCTTGCTCACAGCCTACAAAAAGGGTCATGTTATGGGTCAGCATTAAAGGATTGGCATAGACGACAGCCAACGTCCACCCTGCACTATTATGAGTGTCATCTGTAGCAACTATGGTTCCATATATTCCACCTGCTATATATGTGCCTGGGCCTGCATCTTGAACAATGGAGGTTACATCGGCACTTCTTACATAATTTCCTGATTGCGTGTAACCAGGTGTGATAGCTTCTTGGCTAGTGGCTGGATCGGCTGTAATCGTGTAACTGATTTGTTGGGGAGTAGTTAGGGTGATAGCCACATTAGGTGATGGAGGTAAAGGAGGGGCCCCAGAGGAAGGAAAACCATAACTTCCTCCCCAGACCAATTCTGCATAGAGAACAGTACTACCTGGAAGTAGATCCAGGACCGCTGAAGAGCTGTTTTCAAGATAATTCAAAGTTGTGCCGGCGGGTGGATTAATTCCTAGGGGATAAGGACCATGAGGGGGGGTTCCTACTTGCTTGGTAGGATCTGTAGTGATAAAGGCGCCAATAGAATCATCTATGCCAGGATTGTTTTCTTGTGGATACTTAGAAAGACCCAATGTATTTCCTGTGAAAGTGATTCCCCCATTATCGGTTGTAGTATAACGCAGAATATAGGTAGCTTCAAGAGGAAAGCCTAAAGAAAACCCTAATAAAATACAGAAAAACGTCAGTAACTTTTTCTGAGCGTAGGTAAAGAAGAGCGATAAAAAAGAAGGAGCATTTATCATCAGCAAGATCCTCAGTATAAATTTTTGTTTTTCTTTGATAGAATTTTTTAAATTTTGCTAGAGGCTAGCAAGAAAATAGGTCTATATCTTAATTTTTGAATTTTTGTTAATATAAATCTTTACTTTTTCAAAAAATTTTAATTTCATAGAGAGGATAATTAAAAATTTAAGCTACATCAGCTTTTTTAAATGCATGGATATTAGCCTATGCCCATTTTTTTCGGCTTTATTCATGACTAGCGTTAAGCCATATAGCTTTTGTGCTTTCTTCTAAAAGAGCTATCCCCAGGCATTAAAAAAGCAAACGTAGTAGCTAAAGAATTTTTGAGTATCCAAGCAGATGAAAAACCAGGCTTACAAGAAAATCGCCGTAAATTCTAGCTTACAAATTTCCGCTTATTTTGATTTTAAGTAGGGCGGAGGATTTGCGGATGTGGTAGGGGAGGCAAAAAAGGAAATTATTAATTACAAAATATTTTAAGGGGATAAACGTTGAATATGCCATATTTGTTCTGCAAGGTGATAGCTAAAACGATCATGCAATCGATTAGTTCTACCTTGCCAAAACTCATAGTAATAAGGCTTGATAATAAAACCGCCCCATTTTTCAGGACAGGGTATTTTAAGGCCTTCATATATTACGCTTAAACGTTCATATTCTTCTTCCAAAATCTTACGAGACGAAAGAATTCTTCCTTGATGGGAGGCTACAGCGCCTAATTGGCTTTGACGCGGACGTTTATCGAAATAACTTGTCGAGACTTCTCGCGAAGTTTTTTCTGCTAATCCTTGAATAACTACTTGCCTTTCCAATTCTTTCCACAAAAAGATAACGGATACTTGGGGATTTGCATTGATTTCTTGAGCTTTACGACTTTCATAGTTAGTGAAGAAAGTTAAACCTCTTTCATCCAAATTTTTAAGTAAGACTGTACGTATAGAAGGAAGACCAGCTTTTGAGCAGGTAGCAAGGGCCATGGCATTAGGTTCTAAAATTTGTAAAGCATAAGCTTCCTCCAGCCAAGCTTGAAATTGTTTTACAGGATCAGCCTGCAGATCCTCGCGTTTTAAAACCTTTTTTGCGTACTCTGCTCCTAACTTTTCCAAATCCATTAAATTTTCCTTTTAAGCTTTAAATATTGACACTTTTTTCCTTAATTGTATTATGAGCATCCTGTTAAATTCTTTAGAAAAATTTAACGCGATGGCATTTATATTAGGAAAATTGCATGTTAACAAAGCTTTCTCTTAGAAATCTTCACGTGGCTGGCAAGAAGATTTTAATGCGAGTGGATTTTAATGTTCCTCTAGACCCCTTAGGCCAGATTAAGGATGATACACGCATCCAAGCTTCTTTGCCATCGATTGAATATATTCTTAAGCAAGGCGGCACTATTATCTTAATGAGTCATCTAGGACGGCCCAAGGGCCAAAAAATTCCTAATTTCTCTTTATTGCCGTGTGCTAAACATTTGTCTATGCTAATCGAGCGCCCGGTACATATGGCCCTTGACTGTGTAGGTAAAAACGTTGAAGAGCAAGTACAAAGATTGGGGGCTTGCCAGATAATGCTCCTAGAAAATCTTCGCTTTCATCAGGCCGAAGAAGATCCTGAGCATAATTTTTCTTTTGCCCAGCAGCTGTCAAAGTTAGGGGATGCCTACGTAGATGATGCTTTTGGCACAGCTCATCGTAAGCATACTTCTACTTATTACCTTCCTAAGCTTTTTCCGCAAGAAGCAGCTATGGGCTTTCTTATGGAAAAAGAAATTCTATTTTTAGAAAAATTTATAAGGAATTCTAAAAAACCTTTTTGTGCAATTATAGGCGGAGCCAAAATATCTACCAAAATAGGGCTTTTAAAAACGCTGTTAAAGAAAGTAGATGTTCTTTTAATTGGAGGAGCGATGGCTTTCACTTTTATGAAAGCCCAAGGGTATGCTATCGGAGATTCTTTATATGAGCCAGAATTTCTGTCTATGGCAAAAGATATCTTAAATGAAAGCCAGATAAAGGGAGTGCAAGTAGTTTTACCAGTCGATCATATTGTTGCTCAGCGATTGGAAAGTCCAGCTAATGTGTCAATCATCTTGAGCGAAACAGGAATTCCTGAAGGTTATCAAGGATTTGATATTGGCCCCCGAACCATTCAACAATTTTCTGAATTTATTCAAAAAGCCGCTACTATTTTCTGGAATGGCCCTTTAGGTATCATTGAAGCTATTGAGTTTGCCAATGGTACGCTAGCTATAGCAGAAAAGGTGGCTCATTCAGCGGCAACTACTGTAGTAGGAGGAGGAGACTCTATTACAGCTCTTCAAAAGGCCGGGTTGATGGAAAAAATCACTTATATCTCTACAGGAGGAGGAGCCTCTTTAAAATTCCTTGAATCAGGTACCCTGCCCGGCATAGAAGCCCTCTCTAATGCATACAGGCTTGCAAAAAAGCTATCTTGATTTTAGTTACTAATTATTAAAGCCTTACGTTTTTGCTTTCCATGGCTAGAGGGAAAATCCTCTTGAATAATAAAAAAGAATAGCCTATGCTATGTATATAAAATTTACTTTTGTAAGCTTTATATAATAATCCCTAAAACAGGGAAAGCCATTAGATAATATAACTTGAGGAATATGATAAGTATTCTCCCTCCGATCTTTGCTCTCCCGATCCTCGAAAATCCTTTTTTGAGTCACATTTTTCTTTTAGCATCCCCTCCGCTCGTAAAAATTAGCTATATCTTCAATATAATAAAGGTTTTGCATGTCAGGGTCCAAGGCGGTAGATGAACCAGAGTTTAGTAGATGGCGGAGCTATTTATGGCCCGTTCATAATTACGAGCTAAGAAAGCTCGTTCCGATGTTGTTAATTTTCTTTTTAATTACTTTTGACTATAATATTTTAAGAACCTTAAAAGATACTGTTGTTGTAACCGCTAAGTCTTCAGGGGCAGAAGTGATCCCCTTTATTAAAGTGTGGGTCATGTTTCCTAGTGCTGTATTGATGACTATCCTATTTACCCGTCTTTCTAGTTGTTTCTCTCGCGAAAATGTGTTTTATATAATGATTGGTGGCTTTTTAAGCTACTTTGTTATATTTATTCTTATCCTTCATCCCGCTCGTGACTCTTTGCATCCTCATGCTTTAGCTGATAGAATGCAACAAATTCTTCCTTTGGGTTGTAAAGGATTGATTGCTATGTTTCGTAATTGGACTTTCACAATCTTTTATGTAATGTCTGAACTTTGGAGTAGTGCCATTTTATCCGTGCTTTTTTGGGGGTTTGCTAACCAAGTGACACGTGTGAGTGAAGCCAAAAGGTTCTATGGCCTCTTTGGCATTGGAGCTAATTTTTCAGGGGTGGTGGCAGGACAAGTGTCTGTCTTTATCAGCCGTCATACTTATAATCCTAATATTCCTTATGGGAAAGATGCATGGGATCAATCGTTGTTGATGTTAGTCTCTCTTGTCCTTTTAGCAGGATTGGGAGCTATCTTTTTATTTCGATGGCTAAATAGCTGTATACTGAGTGATCCTCTCTACTATGATGCTGCTGCGGCTACAGAAGATAAAAACCTTAAGGATAAAAAGCTATCATTAAGGCAGACTTTTGCCTATCTTTCCAAATCAAAATATCTTACCTGCATTGCTATCATTGTTCTTTCTTATAATTTAGTAATTAATCTTACCGAAGTTATTTGGAAACACGAAGTTCGAGAGTTATATCCTAACCCGAGTGACTACAGCCTTTATACCAATCAAATCTCTACGATTATTGGAGTCATTGCTACTTTTTGTGCCCTGTTCGTTTCAGGTAATAGCATGCGTGTATTGGGATGGACCTTTACAGCTATGCTTACTCCCATGATCCTCTTCTTTACAAGCTTAGGGTTTTTCCTTTTCTTCTTTATGAAAGGACATTTGGCAGAGGTTGTCATGGCGCTAACTGGAATGACTCCTCTTATGCTAGTAGTCTTTGCTGGTTCTGTACAAAATATTCTTAGCCGTGCTGCTAAATATTCTGTATATGATGCTACCAAAGAAATGGCTTTTATTCCTCTATCAGCCGAGTGGAAATTAAAAGGAAAGGCAGCTATCGATGGAGTCTGCTCCAGGCTTGGGAAGTCGAGTGGTTCTGTTGTACATCAAACCTTGCTTTTGCTTTTCTCTACTTTCACTGCAAGTGCGCCTTATGTTGCTCTTGTTCTGTTTGCGGTTATAGCTGTATGGATGGGGGCCACCCGTATCCTAGGAGGAGCATTTAATGAAATGACTTTAAAAAAGCCGGAAAGAAAAGAGACTTTATCGGAAGCCCTATCCTTGGCAAATAGGGGAAAGTTGCAGGAACAGAAAGCCGGCTAGAATGTAGCTGCTAAAAAAATAGACGATATGCTATTTTGTTGTTCTCTAAATTCAGATAGCGACTTGATTGATGATGTTAAGTTGCTATCTTTTTCTTTTTTTAAGAAAGAAATGAATTTTTAACGTTTTTCTAATTTTAATTTTACTTATTGAAAGGTATATCATCAGTTTGCTAAAATTTTTTATTTACAAAAGGTTGTAATGACTCAATTAGTTAACCCCGAGTTTGGCGCCCTTCGTTCTTTGGTTTGGCCTATTCACCGGCATGAGCTTAAAAAGATGCTGCCGATGCTTCTCATGCTGTTCTTAATATGTTTTAATTATACAATCTTGCGTAACATGAAAGATGCGGTGGTGATTACTGCCGCTGGGGCAGAGATCCTGCCATTTATTAAGGTATGGGCTCTTTTACCCATGGCAGTGGTGGTTACTCTTGTTTTTACTAAAATCTCCAACATTTTCAGTCAAGAACGTGTATTTTATATCATGATCTCGGCTTTCTTAATCTTTTATGCACTATTTGCTTTTCTTCTTTATCCTTTGCGAGAAGTTATAGAATTTAAACACAGCGCAGATTATCTTCAAAGCGTTCTTCCTACGGGTTTTAAAGGAATGATAGCAATGTATCGGCATTGGCTTTTAACTACCTTTTATGTGGGAGCAGAACTTTGGAGCACTGCTATAATGAGTGTATTATTTTGGGGATTTGCCAACGAGGTGACGCGTATTCATGAAGCCCGGCGCTTTTATGGAACATTTGGTATAGCTTCTAATTTCGCTGCAATAGCTGCTGGTCAGTTAGGCATCTATTGTTCTCAGCATATGGAATTTATAGGTAATGCTTGGGAAAAGTCAGTCATGATGCTAACCACCATAGTGATCATTTCAGGCATTATTACCATGTGCACTTTTAGGTGGATAAACCGTTATGTGCTGGTAGATCCTAGCTTCGATGATTTTCATATGAATAAACGTGAAATTAAGAAAAAAGGACGCTTAACCCTTCGCGAAAGCTTTTCTTATTTATCTAATTCCAAATATCTGATTTGCATTGCTATTCTAGTCGTCTCTTATAACCTAGTGATCAACCTCGTTGAGGTAGTATGGAAAGACCAGCTTAGGTATCTTTATTCCAGCCCAAAAGATTACAATACTTATATAAATAATTTAACTTCTATTCAGGGCGTAGTCTCAACCTTTGCCGCGTTATTTATGGCTAAGTTTATCAGCCGTTTTGGATGGACCTGTACAGCTTTAGTGACGCCGTTAACTATGTTAGTGACTTCAGCTGGCTTTTTCTGTTTTATGTTTTTTCAAAATCATCTTTCCGATACGGTAATCATGTTAACAGGGACTACTCCTTTAGCTATTGCTGTATTTTTTGGATCGGCCCAAAATTGTCTAAGTAAAGCTGCTAAATACTCTTTTTTTGACACGACAAAAGAAATGGCTTTTATTCCACTTAGCCATGAATGTAAGTTGAAAGGAAAAGCAGCTATTGACGGGGTGGGCTCTCGCCTTGGAAAATCAGGAGGATCCTTAATTCATCAGGGCCTTTTAATGTTTTTTGGAAATTTAGTCATGAGTGCTCCCTATGTAGCTTCTATTTTATTGGTAGTGATTATCTTTTGGTTTGTAGCTTGTCGCTCATTAGGTCGCCAGTTCAATGATCTAGTAAGATCTCAAGAAACACAGCAGGCAGATCAAGCACTTTCTGAACATGTACAAGCGCAGCCTACAGCCCCTAAAGCTATTGTAGTCTCAGGCTAATTCTCATAAGGGATCGCTAAGGTAGAAGACCCTCTCCTTAAATCTTTTTTAAGCTTTCTTGCTTTCAGAGCATCCAGCTGGAGTAAAATTTTTTCTAAATTTTTACCTTTAGCTTTAAAATTACGTTAAAGAGACTAAGTTTATCTATCCAGCCCTTGGAAAGATGTCTCTTTACTCAAGAAGATGTATTTATAGAGCAAGCGATTGCATGAGGAGTTGACCAAAAGCATGGGAGAGGAGACCTTAACAAATTTTCTTTTGCCTTATTAATTGGCTTAACAGTAGCTTAATCATTAATAAATAATAGGCTTTCAAACTACTTCTTATGTGGCCCTATACTTTGTAAAATTGCTCCCCTTAAATAGTCCAACCTGATTTACCCTAAAAAACTCCATCATTGCATCAATTTTAAAAAGAAAAAATGTAAATTTCCTTTTAATGGTAAGCTAAAAAAGTAGAAATCCAAAAATTTTTGTTAGTGAGAATGAAAATAGGCTAAAATTTAAGAGTTTTAGAGCAGGAGGTAGCCTTCAAGATAGGATTATAAAGCAATTTAAAGAAGAAATTAAGCTTTTTTAGCCTGAATAAAGATGTTTGGGAG
>NZ_JAEMUE010000074.1:0-10989 GCF_018342435.1 Neochlamydia sp. AcF65 | reverse complement strand
GGTCATGGCTAGAACTCCATCATCATTTGATGTTATGTTTTATGGCTTATAGCTTCTTAACCTTACTGAAATACCAGGCAAAAGATAAAAAAAAATCTCCATGACTCTGCCTCAAGTCAGAAGATTAATTAACAGCTTATTTTGCATTACTATTTGCCCTTTTTGCCAAGCTATTCATGACTCATCCAAAAGGCTATTTTTTGATACCTCTTAAACATAACGAAGTAGTAATAGCTCTCGATCAATTAATACGTGGCCTTGGTTAGTTGCATAGGAAAGGAAAACCCCCTACTTGGCAATTTTCAATTCTTCCTGCTGTTCCACTATATTGCCTTGCCACTCCTGCTGAATGCTTACCTTTCTTTAAAAAGCCCGTCTCATCTATAGCTAGTATACCGCCTTCTTTATCTTTCAATACTTCCATTTGCAACCTATCTCTGATTGCATCTGCTTGCCATAAACCACGGCGTAGTAGATGTTGAAAAGCATACGGGGTTTGTAAGCCGGCCTCTTCTGCCAGTTGCCAGGTGTTTTTACGTTCTGCTTTGCTCATTAACCCCCATGTATATTGCAAAGCCACTTGTCTAGCTTCTTCTCGGCTAAAAAAAGGCCTTAAAAATAGAGCTAGCTCTTCTTTTTTTTGTTTTATAGTTTGGTTTATTGCTTTCAATTCCATCCCTCACCTCCCTATTTAACAAATAAAATAGCATACTATATTTTTTATTACCACTGTAGTACTAAGAGCTTTCTCTTTCATGCCCATGATTTAAGATTAGTAGCAGCAGTCTTTTTTGCATTAAGTTTGATTGATATGTCCTTGAGAACTGCCATT
This sequence comes from Neochlamydia sp. AcF65, assembly GCF_018342435.1. Lineage (NCBI taxonomy): Bacteria > Pseudomonadati > Chlamydiota > Chlamydiia > Parachlamydiales > Parachlamydiaceae > Neochlamydia > Neochlamydia sp. AcF65. The sequence continues at coordinate 10,157 of NZ_JAEMUE010000074.1, read as the reverse complement.
TTGACTAAGATTATCTACTCGTTTCCGCCATACAGCAAGCTGTGCCGGTAGCTTTTCTTTTAATTCATCGTAGTTAAGCTTTAGTGTATGCTCGGAGTAGTAAGTTATCCTTTTCTCAGAAATTTGAAATTGCTCGCCTTTAAGTGAAAAACTGCTCTCGATAAAGAAACAAATCTCAGCGATTAAAGGAAATGCTTCTATGCCCATTTTCAACAAAGCATTTTTATCGACTTTTTTTAAGGCACGAGCGGTAGACAGTTTGGCATCAGGTTCACCTTCATTGAGAATTTGGATGAAAGCATCTAGTGCTTCTTTAGGAAGCTTGCCTCCTTCCTGTGCCACCGCTTCTAGGATCTTGGCAGCAGCACGTACGGCAATAGAGTCGCCCTCTTGGAGAATTTGAAGGAGATCATCTATTACATTTTTAGGAAGCTCGCTCCCTTGCCTTGCCACTGCTTCTAGGACTTTGGCTGCAGCGCTTATGGCAATAGAATCGTCCTCTTTGAGGATTTGAATGAGAGCATCTAGTGTTTCTTTAGGAAGCTCGCCTCCTTGCCTTGCCACTGCTTCTAGGACTTTGGCTGCAGCGCTTATGGCAATAGAATCGTCCTCTTTGAGGATTTGGGTGAGATCATCCATTGCATTTTTAGGAAGCCAGTTTCCTTGCCTTGCCACTGCTTTTAGGACCTTGGCAGCAGAAGGAATGGTATCAGAATCGCCCTCTTGGAGGATTTGAAGGAGATCCTCTATTACATTTTTAGGAAGCTCACATCCTTGACTTGCTATTGTTTTTAGGGCCTTGACAGCAGCACTTATTGAAGCAGAATTGCTCTTTTTGAGAATTTGGATGAGAGCATCTAGCGCTTCTTCAGAAAGCGCGCTTCTTTGCCTTACCACTGTTTCTAGGACTTTAGTAACAGAATGTATGGCACTAGAATTGCCCCTTTCGAGAATTTGGATGAGAGCATCTAGTGCTTCTTTAGAAAGCGCGCCTCCTTGCCTTACCACTGCTTGTAGGACTTTAGTAGCAGAAGGTATGGCACTAGAATAGCTCTTTTCGAGAATTTGAAGGAGATCATCTATTACATTTTTAGGAAGTTCGTCTCCTTGCCTTGCTGCCGCTCCTAGGACTCTGGCAGCAGAAATCTTGGCAGTAGGATACCTGAAAGCAAAGCTGCTCTCCACCATAAGATGGATCAAATCGTCTATTGTTTTTTCAGAAACCCCACCTCTTTGCTGCATCACTGTTCTTAGAGCCACGTTAGCAGGGGGCCTGGTAGTAAAATTGTCTTCTTTGAGAATTTGGATGAGAGCATCTAATGCTTTTTTAGGAAGCTCATCTCCTTGCCTTGCCACTGCTTCTAGGACCGCGGCAGCAGCACGTATGGCAATAGAATTGCCCTTTTCGAGAATTTGAATGAGAGCATCTAATGCTTCTTTAGAACGCTCGCCTTTCTGCTCTATCACTACTGCTAGGGCCTCGACAGCATAAGGTATGGCAATGACACCGAAATCGCTTTTTTCGAGAATTTGAATGAAAGCATCCAGTGCTTCTTTAGAAAGCGCGCCTCCTTGCCTTACCACTGCTTCTAGGACTTTAATAGCAGAAGGTATGGCACTAGAATCGCTCTTTTCGAGAATTTGAAGGAGATCATCTATTATATTTTTAGGAAGTCCATCTCCTTGTCTTGCTGCCGCTCCTAGGACTCTGACAGCAGAGGGCCTGGCATTAAAATCGCCCTTTTCGAGAATTTGGATGAGAGCATCTAGTGCTTCTTTAGGAAGCTCGCCTCCTTGCCTTGCCACTGCTTTTAGGACCTTGGCAGCAGAAGGAATGACAGCAGAATCACCCTTTTTGAGAATTTGGATGAGAGCATCTAGTGCTTCTTTAGGAAGCTCGCCTCCTTGCCTTGCCACTGCTTCTAGGACCTTGGCAGCAGAAGGAATGACAGCAGAATCACCCTTTTTGAGAATTTGGATGAGAGCATCTAGTGCTTCTTTAGGAAGCTCGCCTCCTTGCTTTGCTATTGCTTCTAAGTGCCAGGCAACAGAGGACCTGACTCTAAAACTGCCCTTTTCGAGAATTTGGATGAGAGCATCTAGTGCTTCTTTAGAAAGCTCACCTCCTTGCTTTGCTATTGCTTTTAGGACCTTGGCAGCAGTGCGTGTGGCAATAAAAAAATCCCCTTCAAAAATTTGGATGAGAGCATCTAGTGCTTCTTTAGGAAGCTCGCCTCCTTGCCATGCTGCTGCGTCTCGGGCTCTGGCATCATAAGGAATGACATGAGGATCGCCCTTTTCGAGAATTTGGATGAGAGCTTCTAGTGCTTCTTTAGGAAGCTCGCCTCCTTGCCTTGCTATTGCTTCTAAGGCCTTGACAGCAGTGGGTGTGGCAATAAAATCACCCTCTTTGAGGATTTGGACGAAATCATCTAGTGTTTTTTTAAGAAGCTCGCCTCCTTGCTCTATCACTGCTTCTAGGGTCTTGGCAGCATACCCTCTGTCCTCAAGATTTTCCTCAGGATCCTTAAGAATCTTAAGAATCACTTTTAACATTTTTAAAGATAACTTTTGCCGTGTTCTTATGAGATTCTTTAAGTTCACTAGCATATTTTGTATGGTCGATGGGTCGGATAATAATTTTTCAATAGTAACCGTGATTTTATGATGATTAAAAAGGCTTTTGTTTCTAAGCAGCATTTCAAAGTTTAAGCCCGATAAGGAGAGATGTATAACATAGTCTTTCACAAGCTCAATGAAGCCCTCGTACTGCCTCACCAGAGTAGGATTTTGGCACTCTTCAAAGCATTCTGCAATCAAATTGAGTTCGCTCTTGACGGCTAGATCGTGAGGCTCAGCAAAGAGATCATCAAAAAAAGATTGTAGCGGGTTTGGTTTTAAATCCGAATAGAGCCGATTATTGGTGATAGAGAGGGAAAGATAGCCAGCAATCATGCGCAAAACTAAGTTATAGCGGGGTTCAAATTTGTAATTGTGTACAAAATCTTGGCATGCTTTTCTATTTTCTCCCTGCGGATGCAGGTATTGATTGGCAATTTTTGAAGCGGTTAAAAATTCTTGAAAGGTTAAGTGAATAAAATATCCTTTTTCTTCTGGAATGCGAAGAAGACCACAATCTGTAAGCTCGTTAGATGTGATAGCGTCACCTCTAAATTTATCGATCTCTTGCTTTCCTAAATAAAGAGTATTTTTTTCCATGGCCCAATCAGCCATTTTTTCAAAAGCTATGGCAATTTTGGCAACTTCTGGATTATCGCGAAGATTTTTTTCTGTAAGAATTTTTTCCATTGTTTGAGGAGAGTGAACTTGGCCTATTTTTCTTAAAAGAAACCATTTGTACATCCAGTTAACAATTTGTTCATAAATAGCCGTCATCGTAATAGGTTGAGTAGAATTAAAAGCTTCTGGGTCTTCGTTAAAGAGGCAACATAGAAGAGTTAAGTTAATGGGAATTTGCGCAAGGCTTGCAACTTGAGGAGAGGTCTGTAATAGATGGTGAAGTTTTTGTTTTTTCTCTTCTGCTTGAACTTGTTTGAAAAATCTATCGATATAACGATCGACCCCTTTTTTATCAAAGCCTAAAAGCTCTAGCTCACAAGAACGGTTAAAAGAACAGCTTCCAGGTCTTGAGGTGATCAGAATATGGGGAAATAATTTTTTTAGCTTGTTAAAGGCTGTAGCCAGGCTTGTATTTCCTTGAGCGTCTGCTGAGAGCTCATCATAACCATCCAAAACAAGCAGGGTTTTTTCTCGAAAAGTGGCATCGTTTATACAAGCATCGATGATGTGGGGATCAACAATTATGTCTTCATATTCTTTAGCAATTAGATCAGCGGGAGTATACTCCTTATCAGGAGGATATTTCTTTAATGTAAGGTTTCTTAAGGGAATCCAAAAAAGGTAGGAAAAGGCTTTTTGCCAAAGTTCCTCTTTTGCCCAGCGATAGGCAATATAGTGGCATAATGTGCTCTTGCCAATTCCTGCTGCGCCTTGGATGTAAATTCTTTTAGCCTCTTTATTTTCCAGGCTTTCGTGCTCAAAAAGCTTTTCAATTTCAATATTCAGTTTAGGTTCGTAGATGGTTTCTGAAGTTGGGAGGCGATCATCTTGTATTTGATCGGAATGTTTATCAAGTGCTTGATCACGTGCTATTCTTTCTTTCCTCTCAATGATTCCTAAACGTACATAAATCTCTTCTAAAGGAACTTTAAATTCCCACTCTTGCTCTGCTTTAATCCTAAAAATAGAAAGAGTTTTCTGATAAAGGTAAAGGCTTCGAAGAGAGTTAGTGAGCTGCAACGGATTTAGGGCTGCTTGAGATAAAGCTTGCATAATGGCTTCGTTTCCGCTTTTTAAAGCTAGCTCTAATGCCGTTTTTTTTTCCTTATTTAATATATTTAAGTTAGATCCTTTTTCCACTAATGCTTGAATGATTTTGCAATAATGCTCTTCTGTTTTAGCAGAAGATCTGCTCTCGCCAATGACCGCTAAATGTAAAGGAGTATTTCTCTCTCTGTCTTGTTGAGCCAGCTGGATTTGAGCTATGGTTTGACTTAATAAGAGTTGAACACTCTTTTCATTTCCTGTAAGTGCAGCTAAGTGTAAAGGTAACTGGCCGTCGCTATTTTTAGCTTCCATAAGGGTGGGAGCATGCCCCAGCAAAATACGGACTATATTAACGCAATCTCTTTGAGATCGACAAGCATGATGGAGAGCCGTATTATGAGAACCATCGAGTTTTTTTAAATCTACCTTTAAATCAATAAGAAGAAAAAGCAGCCTACTACAACCTGAATAACAGACTTGATGGACCAAAAAGTCATTGCGGGACCTGAATTTTTCATTTGGATCTATTTTCTTTTCTGTAAGTAACCAGTAAATGAGATCAATATAAGCAGTACGCTTTTCTTTAGGCATCTCCTGTAAAGACATGATATGGGTTCTTTGAAAGGCCCCTTCAGCCGCGATTTCTATAAACGAGCGTTCGTGCTCTTCTAATTGTGACAAGCCATTCTTAGCAAGCTTTTGCGCGGTATCTAGTAAGCCATGTTGGAGAGCATTTATAAAACATCGTTTAAGTGAAGGATTGTCTAGCTGGAAAAAAGAAGAGTCTTTTTTGCTTAATAAAAGGCAGGCACATTTGTCTTGCGCCACAAAATCTGGGCTCTCATAAGCAAGCAGGATTTCTAACGGAGTATGATAAAGCAAATCTTGCTGTTCAGTACACGCGCCATGTTCAATAAGCTTAATTAAAATGGAATAATATCCTTTAGCAGCAGCTAAATGAAGAGCTGTATATCGATAACGCCCTTGTGGTAAGTCTAAAATTTCTTGAATGTCTTTATGCTGAAGCAAGAGGTCAATAATTTCTTCGCGTCCATATTCTGCTGCTACATGAAGCACAGTATTAGCCTCTTCACCATATCGGCCTTTTTTGATATCTGCTCCCTTTTCAAGCAGGAATTGCGTAATAGGAATAGATCCACTCTTGATAGAAATGTGCAAAGGCGTTTCTTTAATCACTCTTCCTGCTAAGACGTCTAGGTAAGATTCTACATTTTGCCTTTCAGAGAAAAGATAAATAAAAATACTACTATTTCCTTTTGCTGCAAAATAATGAAGCAAGCTTTCTCCTTCTCCTAAGCTTTTCTCCAACATGCCCAGGTATTCATCGAAAGCTTTGCAAGTAAACCTATATTCTTGCACATTAAGGCTAACATATAATTCATACGCGGTGGCTAAATAAAATGCACCATGTAGGGAAGTCTCGCCTTCTACTTCATTTAAAAATTTGTGTCCTTGCATCATTAAATCTTTTATGCAGTGAGGACACTTTAGTGGTAGCAAATCTTTTAACCGTCTGTTAAGTTCTGTGGCTGTCAATCGGGAGGGCGGCGCTGCATGATATTGAATAGTAGGGTTAGATTGTATAACCAGGCTAGCTCTTTGCTTTAAATGAATTCCATTAGCATTAGCCTGGACATTGATGAGCCCAGGCCTGGTCTGTAAATCGGGATAAAGAGCTATATATGACTCTGTAAGGCTATGCTCACGACAACCTAATCCATTGTAGCCTTTCTGGATACTTGCAAGCATCCCCTCCACACCTAATAGTTGGAATGTTGCTTCTGAAGCTCCTGCTACAACAGCAGATTGAGAATAAGGCTTTTGAGTCATGTTGCTTACTCTTGCTTTTCCTCCTTTTGTACTCATCACTAAGTTCGTTGCATGTTCGCCTATCTGATGATACTCATCTATAGCGCTCCCGCCACGGGTACCTTGCAAAGACTCAGGAGGCTGCAGATGGAATGGAGAGGAAATAACGGAAGCCTCGCCTTCCAGCTGTTCTTCCTTAGTTGTATTTCGCAAAGGGATCAGTATATTCTGTCCCCACAGATATCCTTTTTGTTCTAACCTAGAAGCGCACACTAGGCCAATTAATTTAGCGCTAATTGACAAATAAAGCTTTTTTTCTTCTTCGCTAGAAAGAGTGCATAATTTTGGAATTAACTCAAGTATTTTGCTTGGCTTTTCAGCATCTAAAATAGCAGTGTGTGATTTAAGGCATTGGATAATTTTTGCTTGATCGTTTAGAAGAGTTAATTCTTTCTTTTTAAAAGTACTATAAGCATTGTGTTTTAGCTGTTCAGATTTAAGATAGGTAAATTCAGGTAAATCCTTTCCTTTTTTACCTTTGGCTAAACGTTTGATGATCCCCTCATTTAATTCTGCATTGCGTCCGCTAAAAATAAGGTTAAAAAGTCGCTGTCCATACTTAGCTGTATAATAAGCAACCTCTTCAGGAGAATAACCTCTATGCGTCAATTCTTTACTATGTAAAAGTTTAAAGCCTACTTGCTGCAGAGCTGAGCCTAGTAAAGTTTGTTGTGAGATAGGAAGGTCTGGGCTACCGCTTTGTCCATTAAAAACATGATATACAGCAGAGCGGCACACATACGTCCTGTTGGCAAATGTATTGGCTAAGGCTTGACGAAGGTGGTGCTCTACTTGCAGCTCAGCTGTCTTTAGGATGTTTTGACGTAGTGAATCTTTTAAGTCCTGGCAATTTTTTTCTAATAGCGCGCATTTTTTTTGCTTCTTTTCAATCACTTCTTGGATATCTGGATCATCACTGCTGTCCCCTAACCTTTTTAAGGCAGCCAACTCTTTATCTAATGCTTGCTTGTTTGCCTCTAATTCATTCATTAAAGGCTTCTTTTCATTCTTTAAGGCTAGAATTTGTTCATGGCAAGTTGTACATTGTACCCGATACTCCACATAAAGTCTGTTAAGAGCTGCACTAGCAATATCTTCTTCACGTACTAGTAGAGGGTCTAATTGGCCTAGCTCTTGCTTTTTTTCCTCAAGAGTTATTAAATGGTGATCGTGTATACTCTCTACTTCTTTAAAAATGGTAGCATAATCCTGCTGGCAAAGTGAGATGTGGGTGGCTTGTTTATCTGTAGGTAATTCTTCTTCAAGGATTTTGCTTAGCTTTTTTTTAACATGATCTTTAAATGCTTGCCATTCCTCTTCTTCTAAGCTGCAACGCAAGGAGAATAAACTTGCCGCCATTTCTTGAACATGCTTTTTATACTTATACTCTTTAAATTTTATGGTAAATTCTTCCTCAGAAAAAAGCCTCTCTCCTTGAATTAAGGGATTATTTTCTTCTCCATGCTGAAATTTTGGATAGTTTTCTTTATCTTTTGCTAGCGTATCTGATAATTCTTCCCAATTCTTAGGAGCTTCCCACTCTGTATCTCCCAGCTTTTCAAAGCGCCGGATAGCTGGAAAATCTTGTTGGATAGACATCATAAAACTCTCTGGTTAATGCAATTATAGCTTTATAGGAAAAACAGGCCATATAAACCTATAAAGGAGCGATCCACTCGTCCCAATTCATCGATTTGTTTATCTATGAAAAATTAAATTAAATTTAAGTTTTAGGCAAGTTTTTAAGTTAAGAGATTATCTTAAAATCCCTCTTTTAACTTATCAATTCGCCTTAACATCAGTCTAATCATCAGGGAAATTGCATGAAGATTTAAGTTGACAAAGCAAGGGGTATAATTATCATTCTTTTCCTTAAAAAGGAGGAATGAATGATTACTCATAAACCCAATAGTGTTTTTGCTGTATTTAAGGACCTGGAAGATCCAAGGAAGCAAAGATACCAAATCTATAGTTTGTTTGATATTGTTACGATTAGCATTTTGGCGGTTTTATGCGGTGCAGATGATTGGGCAACCATCCATTTATGGGCATCTTGCAATTTACCTTGGCTGCAAGAGCATGGAATTTGCTTAGCAGGCGTGCCATCGCATGATACTTTAGGAAGATTTTTCCGCTATGTATCTGCATCGAATTTTGAAAGATGTTTTGTACAATGGACCCAAAATATTGCTGGAGCCATTTCAGGTTTAGCTTCTTTAATTCCATCTTCTTCCTCTTCCTTTATATCAGTTATCAAAAAGAAGAGTGTCTACACATAGAATTATGTGCTGTTATGGCGTTGAGAGACCAATGTTGCTGGAAAAGTCATTTGATTTTTTCATTTGGACTGAAAAAGTAGCTATTTGCTGGAAGAAGTGAAAGACCCTCGAAGCATTAGGAGAGGCATTCATTTATAATCCATGTAGTTGTTCCTATTTATGCCTTTCCTAGAAATTGACCTGCAGGGCTTATCATTCAGAAATTAAACAGCCTGCAAAAGGTTTACTAACTAAAAATTGTTTTTCAAAAGATTAACGTGACAAAAAGATTATCGTCATAATCTTATAAATTAAATATAAAGGTTGCCTACTAATTTAACTAATAACATAGGTAGTATAAGATAAAAATCATTTGACTAACTGTCCTACAAAGTGGCATAGTTAGTTTATGAAAAGACATATTGTCCAGACAAGAATTTTTGAAGAAGAGGTGGCAAGGCCCATAAAGAAGAGGAAGCTTAAAAAGGAAGATTTTGAGGCTTTAAAAAAAGCTTAGCAGTAAATCCGAAGCAAGGAGATGTAATCATTGGAAGTGGAGGAATAAGAAAGGCTCGTTTAAAATCAACTTCCAAGGGAAAAAGTGGTGGATTTAGAGTATGCTATCTAGATACAGAGGATCGAGCGATTCTTGTTTTGTTGTCCATTTACTCTAAAAATGAGCAAGAAAATCTGCTTTAAGCAGAGAAATTAGAGTTAAAACAAATTGCCGAAGTAATTAGAAAAAGGATTAAGAATGAGTAAGTTGTTTAAAGGACTTAAAAAAGGGCTTGAAGAAGCTCTAGCATTTTCAGAAGGAAAACTTACGCTCAAATCAGAGCTTATCGAAATTCCAGAACCTCCCAATGATTATAAGGCTAGTGAGATCAAAAGAATTAGAGAGAAAAACCATTACTCCCAGGGAATTTTTGCGAAAGTATTAAACGTAAGCGTAAAAACAGTCCAATCTTGGGAATCTGGAACACGCGCTCCAAGCCATGCAGCGCTACGGCTTTTAGAAATTGTAGATAAAGGTTATTATGGTCCTCAAATTTCTAAGCCTCTATGAGCGGGAGAGCTTTATGGTTTTCTTTCCAATTAAATAGAGTAGCCAGGGAGCTTTTTGAAATGGCAGTACTTTTTCAAAAGGTGGGGATATTCAACATATTATTTTGATTAGCAAACATTTTCCTGCTATTTTTCTTTAATATCCCACATTCCGCAGGTTAAAACAATGGTTGGATAATTTTTTTATTATTTTGGTAAATTGACTTAAGTTTTTTTCAAGAAAAAACTAAGCTTGTTCCTCTCAAAGCAAAGAAAGAGAGGATATAAGCGATGGAAGAGTATAGTAGCAAAGATCTTGACCACTTAGGGATTGTTTCTGCTATGTGTGACGAGATCAATTTAGTGAGCATGATAGATCAGCTCATTCCCCCTGATCCCCGAGCTATTATAACAACAGGAGAATGCATCAAATTGATGGTCATCAATGGGTTAGGTTTTACTTCACGTCCCTTATATTTAGAAGCACAATTTTACGCAAGTAAACCTGTGGAACGATTATTAGGAAGAGCGTGTAGATCTGAAAATATATCGGATGATCGTTTAGGTAGAGCTTTAGATTGCTGCTACGAATATGGATGTGATGCTATCTTTTCAGCC
>NZ_JAEMUE010000073.1:0-22731 GCF_018342435.1 Neochlamydia sp. AcF65 | reverse complement strand
CCACAGAGCATCCCTGTTAGAGCTATAAATAAAATGGATTCTAAGCTGTATTTTTTGCATCGTTCTATTCTTGGGTCCGGGACAATTTTTAAAAATCCCATAATGACGGTGTCATCCTCTGACATGGCTTCTCCTGTATTAAAGGAAAAGTTGTGAGGGAAATATTTTTACTTATCAAGTAAAATTAAATGCGTTAACCCTGGTTGAAAAATTACAAGAGGAGGTAGATAAATGGATGAATGAGTATAATAACGAGAGAACACATACAGGAAAGTATTGTTTTGTCAAGACGCCTTTACAAACATTCTTAGATACCAAACATCTTGCGCAAGAAAAGATGTTAGATAAGTTACAACTGACAGAAATAGTACCTGGCAGATAACTCACGTTTGTCAGGTTAAGGGCTTTCTACGACGCCTAATAGTAATGTAATTTTTATTTACAGAACTTGCTAAATTTGAGGAATGTTGAATTGGATTCTTCTCACATCAGCTCCTCTAAAGAGGCACGAGCGAAATGTGCATAGAAAGTTTCATCCAAAAGGGCTTGTATTTCAGAAGTGCTTGCTAAAGATAGCGCTTTTTCAGCTAGCTTACAGCATGAGATGATGCTTGAGCAGCGGATTGCCTGCTTGATTAAAGGTATATAGCGGGCAGCTACTGACAATTCCTGGATCCCTAATCCCATCAATAAAGGAATATATTTAGGATTAGCAGCCATTTCACCGCAAATGCTGACAGGCACATTATGCCTATTAGCTTCAATGACCACATGTCGTATTAATCTTAAGACACATGGGTGCATAGGTTGATATAAATGGCTCATGGTATTATCACATCGATCTACGGCTAAAGTATACTGGATAAGATCGTTAGTTCCTATAGAAAGAAAATCTGACTCACGCGCCAGAAGATCAGAAATAATAGCTGCTGAGGGCACTTCAATCATGCATCCTAAGTTCACTAAAGAATTAACTTTTACTTGCCTAGCAGCCTCTTGGGTCATGCGTTTAGCTTCAATCAACTCGGGTAAAGAAGAGACCATAGGAAAAAGAATATTAACTTCACCAAATGCACTAGCACGTAGGATAGCACGCAGCTGGGTCATAAAAATATCTTTCTCTCGTTCTAAACTTCCTACCGCTCTAAATCCCAGAAAAGCATTTCCTGTTTGACCTGGAGAAGCTTCTATGCCTGCTTTATCACGTCCCACATCAAAAGTTCGAATAGTAATAGGCAGGCCTTGCATATTTTCCACAAGTTGTCGGTAAATTTCGAACTGCTCATCCTCTGTAGGTAAGCGCTCCCGCCCTACTAAAATATTTTCAGAGCGGTATAATCCTACTCCTTCGCCACCATATTCATGGATTTTCTTAACTTCACTGCTAGTTTCTATATTAGCTAGAAGTCTCATTTTATAGCCGTCATAAGTTTCTATATCATGAGAATCTGTCTGCCTTAATCGAAGACGTCTAGCATTTAACTCCTCACTCAATCTTTCATATTGGGCTAATGTTTCGGAAGAAGGATTAAAAATTAGCTCCCCATTTCTTCCGTCGACAATCACTAAATAATCCGAGCAGTCCGACACTTCGTCAAAGGCTATGTTGGTCATATAAGGAATTTCTTTAGCCCGTGCAAGGATGGCAGCGTGAGCGGTAGCACTTCCTCTTTCCGATACGATAGCCCTTACACACTTCTGGCTAGCTTCTGCAGTTTCCGCGGGGCTTAGATCCTTTACAAAAAGTATCGAGTCTGGTAAAAGCTCATCAAAAGCACTTTTTGTTTCCTGATGAAGATAGGCCATAATACGGCGGGAAATATCCTGTACGTCTTTAAATCTCTCTCGAAAAAACATATCCTCTAAGGTATCAAATTTTTTCTGATACTCTTGAATCAATTGATGGAGGATATATTCAGGAATTTTGCGTTTAGAATGGATTTGTTTGCTAACTTCTGTAATTAATAAAGGGTCGGACAAAAGTTGTAATTGCGCTTCTAAGATGGCAGCCCCCTCCTCCATGCCATCTAGTTCAAGCTGATTTTTAATTGCCTGTAAATCACTAATGACTGATTGGACAGCCGCTTGAAAACGTTCGGTTTCAGCCTCGACTTTATAAGCGGGAATATTTTCATCTGGAAAACTTTTTTGTAAAGTTTTTAGAAAAAAAGGCTTTCCAATCGCGATTCCACTGGAAATTACATTGCCAGTTAACCGAATTTCTTCTAGATTAGAGTGTGGCAATTTTACTCCTCAAATTGATTTTCAAATGCTTGGACAAGCCTTTCTAAAGTTTCTTTAGCATCTTCACCCACCACTTCGATCGTGATTTTAGAATTTCTTCTTGCAGCTAACATGAGGATACTAAGAATGCTTTTAGCGTTGATTTCCTCTTTTTTATGTTTAAAGGTTACATCACTTTTACTGTTTTGCAGCAGTTTCACAATAACTGTTGCAGGACGGGTATGAAGGCCCATTTTATTTTTAACTTGCACTTGACTCGACAGCTTCACGGATCCTTTTCCTTGTTTGATTTTTTGAAGAAATCATATCTAACAACTTATTATTAAACTCTTTTGCAGAATTATATCCCATTGCTTTTAGGCGATGATTAAGAGCGATGGTCTCTAATAATAATACTACATCGCGACCTGGTTTCACAGGCAGCACATGATAGGGAATATTTAATCCTAGCAGATCACAGTAATTTTCCACCAAACCTACTCGATCATAAAAATGTTGATCATCCCAAGCTTCCAGCTTAACCACAATATCTATACTTTTGTTATCTCTTACACATACGGCCCCATATAGGTGAGCGACATTGATGATCCCTATTCCTCGAATTTCCATATGATGCCGAGTCAATTCTGCTCCAAATCCTTCCACATAAGAGTCTTCCCTTTTTTTAACTTTGACTACATCATCCGATATAAGTCGATGGCCTCTTTCAATAAGACCTAAAGCCGCTTCACTTTTCCCTACGGATGAATCGCCTTTAATCAACACCCCTACCCCAAAAACTTCTACCAATGTACCATGGCAGGTCATACTAGGAGAAAACTCTTCACTCAATAAGAGCGTAAGCTTACTCAGCAAGCTCATTGTACTCATGCTGGATCTGAAAAGAGAAATACCTTTATTTTGACATAACGAGACTAGTTCTTTTAGGGGTAATAGCCTTCTAGCCACAATAACAGCAGGAGTAGCAGTCGTAAGAATCTCTTTTAAGCGATTGACACGTATTTCAGGATCTAAGTCTCTCAAATATTCCATTTCGACTCGCCCAAATACAAGAATGCGCTTATAAGCATGATTTTTCATAAAACCACATAAACTAAGTCCGGGGCGATGAGACTCAGGTACCTTGATAGAACGCTTGAGTCCTTTATGGCCTGCTACGAGAACCAAGCCTAAATCATGGCCATGTTTTTGGAAAAGTTCCTCTACCTTGTAAATCATATTTGCTAGCTTACTCTTCCATGATAAAATGTTAGCTCCTCTACAAAAGATGTAATAGTTAAGTTAAAGGAGGAAAAATCTTTAAAATTTGATAGCTCATTTATCTTTTTTACCTGAACAAAAGGATAAAGATTTCGTATCATTAATCTACTGTTAGCCAAATAGTGGCTACTCCACAAAAAATTGAAAAAGCTGTATTTTAAGAAAACCATAAATTTAATAGAGTTATACGGTTAATACTAAATTCCTTCTTTCACTAGCAAAAATTTATCCTTATCTCTTAAAAAAGCAGTCGAAAAACTAGGTAACGTTCTGGCATTTATCCTTCCCATTCCTTCTCAGACTGCTTTTGCTGGATAAAGATTTTAATAGTAGCCGCGCTTCGAAAAAATCCCCACAATTTTTTAAAAGCCATTCGCCAATTAAATGTTCTAAACAAAAAAACTTACAACCACTTAAGACGACCGGTAATCAAATGATAGGGCTGTAGCAGGGTTTTAAAAATTTAAGTAGGTTAGCTCTTAATATTTTCCAGAAAAAACTTAAATTTTTTTCTAAAAAGAACGCTTGATGAAAACTTTCTCGAACACTAGAAACAGATAACTGAGAATGGTAATCTTTAACAGGCAAATTCATCGACTTATTCCTTAAAATTGAGAGGTATTAAGGGCTAAAAGCTACATTTGAACTATTTTCTAATTTTTTATCCTCTTAATAAGTCTTTAGCATGGTGCTCAATGATTAGAAAAGCGCTAGCAAATTTTTTATTTTTTTCTTAAAAACTTTCCATTCATACTTTTACCAAATTTTTGAATTTCTTTGAATTTAATTAAGAAGGGTTTGCATTAATTATGTTAAAAAATTAAGATGAAAAGCAAACGGGCTAATTTTTTGAAATTATTTTTATTTCCTGATTTTCAAATATTTAGAAAAAGAAGGATGGCCAGACGTGGAGGTAAATAGAGTAAGGCTGGAAAGATTAAATGTCGAATTTAAAGATTTGCAATCGGGAGATATGTCTCAGCATACTTTTGCTGAGCTTATTCTTATAGAGCATATTCCTGGAGGGGCAGCCCCCTTATGTTATATTCTAAAAAATGATAAAATTTTTAGTGAAGCTCTACCAGAAAATTTTCCATACCTACTCTCCACCTTAGATAGAACAGCTTTTTACCCAATCGGTGAAGTACTAGCCATTAATAAACTTCATAAATACATATTATTAAAAGATAATAATTCAATTTCTTATAATTATCTAATTATTACCTTTAGCAACCATTACGCTTTAATCAACTATGCCTTTTTAGCGGGCATCCATACATTAATAGATGCCCTTCGAGTCCGCAAAAAAATTCCTGCAGCTTTCCCCCACCCAATTAAAACTAGCCAACATAAAGAATGCCCTAAATTAAAAGGAACTAAAACATTACCTAAAAATTTAAGCTTTCCTCAATCTCTTCAAGCCCTTCAGTCTCGCAAAATTAATAAGTTGAAAGATCGAGGTTTAACTTGCTCCCTTAACAACCCAAACAAGAGATTATACGAAGTTCAAATTTAATATCTTTAGTCCCTTATATTTATTTTGTAAAAGTTATCCCGCTCTTTTCTATGGCCTTTCATTTTTGTTAGGCGTCTATAGTGGCTTAGGGATTTCATCTTCTACCCTCTTTATAAATAGCCTGCTTCTAACCATTCTTTTGCTCGCTTTTGTCTTTCACCAGGAATACAAAGCTGCTGTTTTTAACTTCCTTCTTTTTTTAAGTGCTGCTTTCTATTCTTCCCTAGCCTTCCAACCTCCTCAGCTACCTGAACAAGGAGTTACAGGTACTGCGCTTATTCATATCTCTTCTTTATCGCGAAAAACCACCTTCATAGGTAAAAGCTGGAACTATCAAGGTAAGCTGCTCTCTTTTACCAGGCATGAATCTTTAAATATCTATCCTAACATTTCTGTAATCATTTCTTTGTTAGATCATGCATCGCTTAATCGTCCTTTAGCTAATAAAACCTACCTTTTACAAGGTAGGCTTAAACAGTCTAAAAATGGTAAATTTATTTTCAAGCCAGATAAATACCAGCCATGGCACCCTTTAGCAAATAGTTGGGGTCTAGCAGAATGGCGCTTTAAAGCCAAACAAGCCGTTAATAAATATATCTCTCAAAAAATTTCTAAAAACCCACATAGCCCTAGCAGCAGCTTTCTTTCAGGCATCACAACGGGCGAATTTGAGAATCGTCTTATGGCTTTTGAATTTTCTCGTTTCGGCTTGCAACATATCATGGCTATCTCGGGCTTTCATTTTGCCATCGTAGCGGGCATGCTGGGTTTTATTTTATCTTGGATAGTAAGCCCCAAAACGAGTGTAAGTCTTCTTATGCTTTTTATGACTCTCTACTTTGCTTTTCTAGGGCCTTCCCCCTCTATAATTCGAGCATGGGTCAGCTGCATGCTAGGCTTTGGTGCTACCTTATTAGAAAAACCTCCCTCTGGTCTCAATTCTTTAGGGATAGGGTTGTTAATCGTTCTTATTTTTGACCCAGAATTAGCGCTTCATATAGGCTTCCAATTTAGCTTTGCCGTGACAGCAGCTATTCTAGTCTCTTATTTTTCCTTCGATTATTTACTCCAAAAGATTTTTGCTAAGAAAACCTTTAATCAATTAATGGCCATGAATCTTGCCAACCAGCATGGCTTTATCATTCTCACTCTCTTCCGCCAAGCGTTAGCGCTCTCCATAGCGGTTACTTTAGCAGCCCTTCCTCTAACCCTCTATTATTTTCAAAAGTTTCCCTTATGGAGTATAATCTATAATTTCTTTTTTCCTTGGATGGTAAGTCTTGCCCTCATGTTTTTATTAGCTGGCTTAATGGTAGGAATTTTAAGCTCTAGCCTAGCCCAGATCATCCATAACTTTAATGAATCCTTCACCAACTTTGTGTTAGATTACGCTTATGGTATGCCCAAAAGCCTCGATTATAATATAAACCTCTTGGTAAATCAGGAAATAGCTATTTTATGGCTAGGAATATATTTTCTAGGAGGAATTTATGGACGACATTGCTTGAGCCGCAAGCAGAATATTACCAGCCAGGAATTTATTTTTTAAATACTCTGGCTTGCGCTATTGTCTATCACTATTTGTCAATTTTTTTAATATTTACCCTGCTATCTTAAAATGAAAAATGCATCTTATCGACAAGTATGGAAAGCTTAAGTGTGAAAAGATGATTTCCTTTTCATAGGTTATCCTGAAAGGTTTTAGGAAGTTGCTGTAAATTAGCATTTATGGTGGCTGTTGTTGGATGATGGATGCCATATAGCCTGATATTAATTCTGAGCGCTTCTTTAGTATATTTGATTGCCGATACTATATCTTTTTTTTGTTGATAGATTGCTCCTAAAGTATTGTAATTTATTGCAACGGCGTAATGATTTTCACCAAAAAGCTTTAGATTAACAGCAAGGGCTTTCTCGGCATACTTAATTGACTGTTTTAGATCTTTATGACTTAGATAAATTGTTCCCAAGTTGTTATAATCCCTTGCCACATCGGGATGATTTTCACCAAAAAGCTTAAAGTCAATGGCGAGGGCTTTCTTAGCATACTCAGCCGCCTGCTCTAAATCGCCTTGTTCTTTGTGAATCAATCCCAAGTTGTTGTAATCCCTTGCCACATCGGGATGATTTTCACCAAAAAGCTTTAGATGGATAGAGAGCGCTTTCTTAGCATACTCAGCCGCCTGCTCTAAATCGCCTTGTTCTTTGTAAATTATTCCCAAGTTGTTATAATCCCTCGCCACAGCGGGATGATTTTCACCAAAAAGCTTTAGATCGATAGCGAACGCTTTCTGGGCATACTCAGCCGCCTGCTCTAAATCGCCTTGATGTAGATAAATTTGCCCCAGGTTGTTGTAATCGATTGCTACCGTCTTATGATTTTCACCAAAAAGCTTTAGATCGATAGCGAGCGCTTTCTTAGTATACTCAACCTCTTGTTCTAAATTGCCTTGATTTTGATAAATTTTGCCCAAGTTGCTGTAATTTCTTGCTACCGTTTGGTGATTTTCACCAAAAAGCTTTAGATCGATAGCGAGCGCTTTCTTAGCATACTCAGCCGCTTGTTCTAAATTGCCTTGATTTTGATAAATTTGCCCCAGGTTGTTATAACGGATTGCCAAAGCAGGATAATTTTCACCAAAAAGCTTTAGATCGATAGCGAGCGCTTTTTCAAAATACGCAGCTGCCTGTTTTAAATTGCCTTGGTTTAGGTTGATGCCTCCCAGGTTGTTGTAATCGATTGCTACCATCTTATGATTTTCACCAAAAAGCTTTAGATCAATAGTGAGCGCTTTCTTGGCATACTCAGCCGCTTGTTTTAAATCGCCTTGATTCTGATAAATTTGACCCAGGTTGCTGTAGTCTCTTGCCACCGTTTTATGATTTTCACCAAAAAGCTTTAGATTAATAGCGAGCGCTTTCTTAGCATATTCAGCCGCTTGTTCTAAATCGCCTTGATTTTGATAAATTTGCCCTATGTTATTATAACGGATTGCCAAAGCAGGATAATTTTCACCAAAAAGCTTTAGATCGATAGCGAGCGCTTTCTTAGCATACTCAATCGCTTGTTCTAAATCGCCTTGATTTTGATAAATTTGGCCCAGGTTGTTATAACCTACTGCCACACGAGGATGATTTTCACCGAAAAGCTTAAGGTCGATGATAAGCGATTTTTTGAGATACTCAGCTGCCAGCTCTATATTCCCTTTTTCTTCGTAGATTGATGCCAGGTTGTTGTAATCATTTGACACATTAGGATGATTTTTGTCAGAAAGCTTATGATTAATAAGACATGCTTTCATAATACACTTAACCGCTTTTTCTAACTTTCCTTGTTCTTTGTAAATCATGCTTAAATTGTTATAAATTATTGCCACAACAGGATGATTTTCACCAAAAAACTTTAGATTGATAGCGAGCGCTTTCTTGACATACTTAGCCGCCTTTCCTAAATCGCCGTGATTTTGGTAGATTGATCCTAGGCTGCTGTACTGGGTTGCCACCTGGAAATGATTTTCACCAAAAAGCTTAAGGCTAATATTGAGCGATTTTTTGACATACTTAGTTGCCTTTGCTAATTTTCCTTGGTTTTCGTAAATGATTCCAAGAATACCTAGGACATACGGATCGTGCGAATCTAATTCTTTTGCTAATCTGTAATATTTTTTTGCTTCTTCGTATTGCAAAAGCCTTAAGGCTATATCACCTTGAGTTTGCAGCGAGTTATCCTCTAAATCAGAAGATTTAAGCTTATTTTCATTACCTGCCAAAAACTCTTGAATGAGATGGTAAAAGGGAATAAAAATGCGGTAAATTTTTTTTATATTTTTTAATGCTTCATAATCTAAAACAAACTGCTTTTTAATAAGGCCTGGATCATCAAAGCCAAAGGGTTTGATCAGCGGATTCATCATCTCTTTTTGCGCTTCATAGTGGGAATAGGTCTTAAGGCGCATAAATAGCGCTGTACTCATCCATTCCTGTAGCTTTTCAGCGGCGCCCTCCGTTATAACTCCTAGCTTATTTAGCTGAACAATTCTACCAAATGTATCCGAAGCAACTATTTCTTTAAGAAGAGCTAACCTATCCAATGCAAGATGTGGAAACCGATAAAAATCATTTTTTACTTTAAAAAGCATTCCCTGCCTGCCTAAATCGCCCATTCCAGGATTAAAGGCTATCATGTCTTCTTGAACTAAATGATATTTTGCTAAATGCTGTCGAAGATTAATATCTTCCCGATAAGGGATATTGAGCTTTTCTTGAACTTTTTGCCTATATTGCTCAGTTAATTCATTGTTGCCTAGCAAATGAGTAAAATTTAGAAGCTCCATGGGAAGATGAGACTCTTTATCATGCCACCATTGACCATTTTCATTCTTACCCACATATTGGGCCATCTTTTTAGGAGTTTGAATAAGCTCAAACGTCTTACCATTACCAAAAGGAGTCTTACAGCCCTTTCCTTCTACTCCCGCCCCATCAAAAGCAAAACCTCGTGGAGTTATGCTATCAAAAAAATCTATAGCTTTTAAGCAAGGAATATCTAAAGCCGGTAGGATAGTTTCTCCCAAATTAATGACCTTCAAGTGAATTAAAGAGGTCAGATGTTTGAAATATCCTCGATTTATTGGATTATCTTCTTTTATAAGGATGCCAAACTCTAAATCGGAATAAGGTGTCACCTCTTCTCTAGCTAATGAGCCAAAGCCTATCATGGCATACTCGCAAGGCTCAGCTCCTAGGATGTCTACACTCTGCTTTACAAGAATTTCAAAAAAAGCTTTTATCTGTTGAGCGATCTCACTATAAAGCTCTCGAACTTCTTCAGGGGAAGGATCGGAGCCGAGAGCTTGGATTTTCTCTTCTATTTTCTCCCTAAATTTTTTTAATCCTTCGCGATTATTCCCAAATTGCTTTATGATTTTAGGAATATCTACAGGTCCTCCTGTGCAAGCCTTACTAAGCAAAATTTCGACTTTTGATAGCCTTTCTTTAATAATTGCTTGCTCGCCTAAAGAGGCATTATGTAGAGCATAATTATAAAGCCCAGCGGCTTGCAGGAGTGTTTCAGAAGTGGCTTTTCTTACATACAGATCACCTAATCTTTCTAGATAAAGGCCTTCTTGGATGGGATCTTCCTTTTGAATAGCACGTTTTAAAGCTTGCGTATAGGCTTCTTCCTCATCTAAAAAGCTGCTTTTAATTAGCTGCTTCCATTCTTTACATACGAGCTTGGCTTGGCACAAATCTCGTAGTTTTAATTTTTTGAATATCTTTAAAGCAATTTCTGCATATACTGACGTATCTCCTAGAGGAGAAATAGAATTGTTAAAGGCAGGAAATATAAGAGGATGGGTATTTAAGCTCTCTAAATTCATAGAAATTATCTTTTTTACTTAATTTTTAATGAAAAGTTAAATAGGTATTTAGCATTATTTATAGTTTCTTGAAACAACTTTTTAGCCTGCTAGGCTGAAAGTCACCTTTAGCACCAGCCCTTTCTTTTGCTAAGCTAGCTAGCTCTCTCGCAGCCCTAATCATTCGGATATGATTAATCAAATTCAAATACACCCTCTCTTTTAAATCAGACAAAACACAAGGCAAGCATTTGATAGCTTAGTAATTTTAAAAGCTTGTCGTTAGCTCCAACTCAAAAGAGCATTGATGGCCACCTTTCTTTATCGTTAAATTATTGCTAGATAAGCGTCTTGTATAAAAAGTTGCATTCTTGCTTTCCATGTCAGCTTGATGTTTTCCTTCCTGTTGACTTACCCTGCCTCTTAAGAAATCGGTTTGTTTTCACTACAGGTTTTTGAAAAAGTGAATGGAGATTCTGTAGATTACTATTAATGGCTACTACATCAGGATGATGAATTCCATTTGCAGCAATGCTGCTTCGGAGAGCTTTCTTGATATAATCAACCGCTTTTTCTAAATCCCCTTGCTCTTGGTAGATCAGTCCCAAATTATTATAATCTTTTGCAACGATAGAATGATTTTCACTATAATGCTGAATATCAATCTGGAGCACTTGATGCATAAGCTTGGCAGCCTTTGCTAAATTTCCTTGCTCCTGATAAATTTTACTTAGGTTATTGCAGTCGATTGCCACCTCTGGATGATTTTCACCATACAACCTAATATCAATTCTGAGTGCTTTTTCTATATGCTCAATTGCTTTTCCTAGATCACCGCGGGCTTTATAAATTTGCCCTAAATTACTAAAACATTTTGCCGTCTCGGGATGATTTT
The DNA here is from genome assembly GCF_018342435.1 of Neochlamydia sp. AcF65. Taxonomy (NCBI): domain Bacteria; kingdom Pseudomonadati; phylum Chlamydiota; class Chlamydiia; order Parachlamydiales; family Parachlamydiaceae; genus Neochlamydia; species Neochlamydia sp. AcF65. The sequence goes on along the minus strand of NZ_JAEMUE010000073.1, from coordinate 11,456 downwards.
CACCAAAAAGCTTAAGGTTAATGGCAAGGGCTTTTTCAATATACTTAGCGGCGTAGCCTAGTTCTTCTTTACTCAGGTAAATCGTTCCTAGGTTATTATAGTTTATTGCCGCCTGATAGCTATTTTCACCATAAAGTTTAATATTAATTTTAAGAGATTTCTTAGCAAAATTACCTGCCTGATCTAAATCTCCCTGCTTGTGATAGATCTGACCTAGATTATTATAATCTGCTGCCAAAGCAAAATGATTATCACCATACAAACTAACGTCAATGGCAGTCGCCTGCTTGGCATATTTAGCTGCTTCTTCTAGCTTTTCTTGTTCTAAATAGATCTTACCTAAGTTGCAATAGTAGGCTGCTACCTTAGGATGATTTTCACCATATAGTTTAAGATCAATTTCAAGTGCCTGATGGGTATAATTAGCTGCTTGCTTTAGTTTTCCTTGGGCTTGATAAAGCTGGCCTAAATTATTGTAAATAGGTGCCATAGTAGTATGATTTTTCTCATAAATTTTACTATTAATTTTGAACGCTTTCTTGACATATTTATCCGCCTGCTTCAAATTCCCTTTTGCCATATAAAGGCCTCCAAGGTTATTGTAGTCTGTAGCTAAAGTGGGGCGATTTTTGCCAAAAACCTCACGGTCTATTTGTATAGATTGGTTAAGACTTTCAGCTGCCTTCTCCAAATTTCCTTGATCTTTGTAGATTTCTCCTAAATTATTGTAAACTACTGCCACGAATGGATGATTGTTACCATATAGCTTAAAGTTAATTTTAAGCGCTTGATTGAGGCGATCAGCTGCCTCTTCTAAATTTCCTTGTCCTTTATATACCATCCATAGGTCGTTATAAAGGTTTGCTACGTAAGGATGAACTTTGCTATAAAGCTGAATATTGATTTTTAGTGCTCGGTTAACATATTTAGCCGCCTGCTCTAATTTTCCTTGATCTTTGTAGAACATTCCTATGCTGTTATATATCCTTGCTACAATTGTATGATGCTTGCCAAAAAGCTTGATTCCAATATTGAGGGCTTGATTAAAAGTTATAAGTGCTCTTTCTAAACATCCTTGTTCTTTATAGATTTGCGCCAGGTGCAAGTATAATACCGCCAAGCTTGGAGAATTTTTACCAACAAAACAACTGTCGAGTTTAATTGATTGATTGATAAACTTAGCAGCTTCTTCTAAATTTCCCTGATCTTTATAAATTATTCCTAATAGATTGTAAAAGTTAGCCAAATTTGAATGTTTTCTATCACGCTGGTTGAGTATAATCTCGATCCCTTGATTAGCATAATAAGCCGCCTGCTCTAAATTCCCTTGAATTTTACTAATGGATGCAAGAGCCTCTAATGCCTTAATGCTTTCTCTGTTCTCTTGTAACGCTTTGATATACCACCTTTTCGCCTCCCCTAGCTGAAAAAGTCTTAAGCTTATATCCCCTTGAGTCTTAAAAGAATTATCCTCTAAATCCGAAAAGGCAAGTCTTTTATCATCGCCTGCTAAAAACTCTTGAATAGCTTGATAAAAGGGAATAAAGATGCGATAAATCTTTTTTACCTTTTCTAGAGCTTCATGATCTACAGCAAACTGCTTTTTGATAAGCTCAGGCTCATCAAATCCAAAAGACTTAATTAAAGGGTTCATCGTCTCTTGCTGCGCTTGATAATAAGAGTAGGTTTTAAGACGCATAAATAGCACTATACTCATCCAGTCTTTTAGCTTTTCAGCGGCGCCTTCCGTTATCACTCCTAACTTATTTAAGTGATCAATTCTCCCAAATGTATCCGAAGCTACTATTTCTTTAAGCAGAGCTAACCTATCCAATGCAAGATGTGGAAACCGATAAAAATCATTTTTTACTTTAAAAAGCATTCCCTGCCTGCCTAAATCGCCCATTCCCGGATTAAAGGCTATCATGTCTTCTTGAACTAAATGATATTTTGCTAAATGCTGTCGAAGATTAATATCTTCCCGATAAGGGATATTGAGCTTTTCTTGAACTTTTTGTCTATATTGCTCAGTTAATTCATTGTTACCTAGCAAATGAGTAAAATTTAGAAGCTCCATGGGAAGATGAGACTCTTTTTCATGCCACCATTGGTCTTTTTCATCTTTGCTAATGTATTGAGCCATCTTTTCAGGAGTTTGAATAAGCTCAAACGTTGTACCATTACCAAAAGGAGTTTTACAGCCTTTTCCTTTTACTCCTTCCCCATCGAAAGCAAAGCCTCGTGGGGTTATGCTATCAAAAAAATCTATAGCTTTTAAGCAAGGAATATTTAAAGCCGGTAGGATAGTTTCTCCCAAATTAATGACCTTCAAGTGAATCAAAGAGGTCAAACGTTTGAAATATTCTCGATTTATTGGACTATCTTCTTTTATAAGAATGCCAAACTCTAAATCGGAATAAGGTGTCACCTCTTCTCTAGCTAATGAGCCAAAGCCTATCATGGCATACTCGCAAGGCTCAGCTCCTAAAGCGTCTACACTCTGCTTTACAAGAATTTCAAAAAAAGCTTTTATCTGTTGAGTAATCTCACCAAATAGCTCTCTGACCACCTGGTGATCCGGGGTTTCAGGTAAGGATAGAATGTGTTTCTCTATTTTACTTCTGAAATCCTTTAACTTTTGTCGATTTCCTTCAAATTGATTTTTTAATAGATTATAGTTTAAAGGCTTTTCCTCAGATACTGCGCTAAGTAGGTTATGAATTTTAGCAAGCTTTTCTTTAAGAAGCTCCCGATTTTCGATTGGAGAAAGGCTCATAACATAATTGTAAAGCCCTGCGGCTTGAAGAAGCGTTTTAGGGGTCCCTTTTGCAACATAGATATCCCCTAATTTTTCTATGCAAAAGCTTTCATGAGTAGAAATGCTTTGTTGCGCAGCCTCTTGAGCAGAATCTTTATCTTTAATAATAAATTTTAAAGCTAGCATATAAGCTTTTTCTGCTTTTTCAATGCTAGCTTTTGATAAAAAGACATTACTTTCAAGAATTTTTCTTAATTCATCTGGTGTTAAATTATCAAAAGAAAGAAGCAACTGTTCATAAATTTTAGAAGATAAAGGGCTGAAGAAACTAGATTTCTTTGAAAAAAGCCTTTTCCCTAAATCAGTCGCCTGAGCAATTTGCTTCCATTCTTTGCACGCAAGTCTTAAACCGCATAAATCTTGCGAGCTAAGTTCGGCGCCTATTTTTAAATCTATTTTTCTATATTTAATCGAATTTTCTAAAGAAAGAGAAGGATGTTCTTCTCTCGCCTTTAACTCAGGAAATACAACAGGCCTAAGGAGTGAACTTTCTGTAATCATTAAATTAGCTGCCTTTTATCTTAATTTGGTTTGATTTGACTCTAAGCAAGCATGCATCTTTATAAAGAAATTTTTTATTATCCTCAAATGTATCTATAAAAGAAAAAAAACATATGACAGCTAATTTTCTTTCTCGTTAAGTTATTATCATAGCAGCGCCTTTTACACAAAGTTATATTCTTATTTTCAATGTCAAATCAACGCTCTCCTTCCTATTGGCTTATCCTGCCTCTTAAGAAGAGTGGTTGTTTTCACCTCAGATGTTGAAAAAAGTGACTTGAGTTTCTGTAGGTTACTGTTAATGGTTGCTACCTCAGGATGATGAATGCCATATGTAACAATGCCACTTCGAAGAGCTTGCTTGGTATAATCAAGCGCTTTTCCTAACTTCCCTTGCTCTTGATAAACCATTCCCAAGTCCTCACAATCCCTTAACGCACGCTGGTGATTTTCACTAAAAAGTTTAATATTAATTTTAAGTGCTTTCTTGATATAGTTGCTGGCTTGCTTCAATTTCCCTTGCTCTCGATAGATAAGCCCCAGATTCCTATAATCTTCAGCTACCCGAGGATGATATTCGCCGTAATGCTGAATATTAATCTGAAGCCCCTGATGGATGTACTTAGCTGCTTTTCCTAGTTCTCCATGAGATTGATAAATTTGCCCTAAATGATGGCAAAGATTTGCTGCCTCTAAATGATTTGCACCATATACTTTAAGGAGAACACCTAGTGCTTGAGTGAATGACTTAGCAGCTTGCTCAACATTGCCTTGTTCTTGATAAATCGTTCCAAGATTATTGTGAACTCTTGCTACGCTAGGGTGATAATTGCCAAAAAGCTCGATACGGATTTTCAGTGCTTTTATGGCATTCTCTATGCCCTGCTCAAAATTTCCTTGCTCTCGATAGATTGTTCCAAGATTATTGTAACCTGTGGCTACATGAGGGTGGTTCTCTCCGAATAATTTAATACTTATTATAAGAGCCCTGCGGATCCATTTAAAAGCCTCTTTTGAATGACCTTGGCTTTGATAGATACTTCCTAGGTTATTATAACGAATAGCTATTTTTATATGATTTTTTCCTAATAATTTGAGATCGGTTTTTAAAGCTTGCTTCAAATACTTGGCTGCCTGCTCATCATCCTTCTGTGCATGATACATCAACCCTAAAATATTATAATTCTTGCTCATATTCGGATGATACTCTCCATACAGCTTGAGGTCTATATCAAGCGCGCGCTTAATGAGCTTTACTCCTTTTGCTAAATCCCCCTGCTCGTGATAGATTCGTCCTAGATTGCTAAAGTATATAGCTAGGCTAGAATGGTTTTTTCCGTAAAGCTTGCAGTCTATTTCAAGCGCTTGCTTGATATACTTAACTGCCTTTTTCAAGTTACCTTCTTCTAAATAGATGCATCCTAGATTGTTGTAACAATTGGCTGCCCTTAAGATATTTTTGCCATATAGCTTAATAGTGATTTTAAGAGCTAGCTTTACATAGTTAGCAGCTTTTCCTAATTTTCCCTGGTTTTGGTAGAAAACTCCTAAATTATTATAATCTCTTGCCACTTGCAGGCTATCTTTCCCCTCAAGCTTGAGGTCTATTTCAAGCGCTTGAGAGATATGCTCGATCGCCTGCTTGAAATTTCCTTGGATTCCATCAATTATTCCCAAAGTATTTAATAGATCAGACTTTTCTGAAGTTTCTTTTCTTACTAAGCTATACCAATATTTAGCTTCCTCATGCTGGAAAAATCTCAGAGCTATATCTCCATGCATTTGAGGAGAGTTTTCATCTAGCATTGAAAATTTTAATTTATCCTCACTCCCTAATAAAAACTCTTTCATAGCCTGATAAAAGGGAATGAAAATATGATAGATTTTCTTTATCTTTGCTAATGTTTCCCCATCTAAGCCAAACTGCTTTTGAATAAGTGCAGAGTCGTCAATATCAAAAACCTTAATGAGAGGATTCATCATTTCTTGTTGGGCTTGATAATAGGCATAGGTTTTAAGGCGCATTAGTAACGCTGTGAGCATCCACTCTTTTAACTTTTCAGCAGCTTCCAGATTTAAGACCCCTAGCTTGCTTAATTGATCGATCCTACTATATGTGTCCACAGCTGCCACTTTATTAAAAAGCGCTAACCTATCTAAGGCTAGATGAAGGAAACGATAAAGGTCATTTTTGGTGTGGAAAAGCATGCCCTGACACTCTAGCTCTCCTATTCGTGGTTTGAAAACCATCATATCCTCTTCAACTAAATGATGCTTAGCTAAATATTGACGAAGAGTAAGGCTTTTTTGATAGCATGCATCAAGATTTTCTTGTAATGCTTGTTTGTACTGTTCTGTTAATTTAAAGGAACCTAATAGATGAGTGTAGGTCACAAGCTCCAAGGGAAGATGAGGTTCTTGCTGATGCCACCAGTGGCCTTCTTCATCTTTAGCTATATATTGCGCCATCTTTTCAGGAGTTTGAATAAGCTCAAATGTTTGACGATTGCCATAAGGGGTTTTACAGCCTTTTCCTGCTACTCCTGCCCCATCAAAGGCAAAACCTCTTGGAGTTATGCTATCAAAAAAATCTATAGCTTTTAAACAAGGAATATCTAAAGCTGGTAGGATAGTTTCTCCTAGATTAATCACCTTCAAGTGAATCAAAGTTGTTAGACGCTTAAAATACTCCCTATTTATTGAGGTATCCTCTTTTATAAGAATACCAAATTCTAAATCGGAATAAGGAGTCATCTCTTCTCTAGCCAAGGAGCCAAAGCCTATCATGGCATACTCGCAAGGCTCAGCTCCTAAGGTGTCAATACTCTGCTTTACAAGAATTTTAAAAAAACTTTTTATCTGTTTAGAGATCTCACCGTAAAGCTCTCTGACCACCTGGGGAGCCGGGATTTCAGGTAAAAATTGAATTTGTTTCTCTATTTTACTTCTTAAATCCTTTAATTTTTGTCGGTTGCCTTCAAATTGACTTCTTAGTAAATCATAGTTTAAAGGTTTTTCCTCATACAATTGGCTAAGTAAGTTTTGAATTTTAGCAAGCTTTTCTTTAAGAAGCTCCTGCCTGTTGGGGAGAGAAAGATGCATAGCATAATTATAAAGCCCTGCAGCTTGAAGAAGCGTTTCGGGAATTTTTTTAGCTAAATAGACATCCCCTAATTTTTCTGCACAAAAACTTTGCTGGATAGAATCATTTTCTTGAGCAGCATCTTTTAATATCAGCGCGTAAGTATTTTCAACTTCTTCTATTTTATCTTTCGATAAAAAGCCTTCTTTTTTTAAGCATTTTTCCTTGATGTAAGTGAGAGGGATAATAGGAAGAAAAATATTTTTATAAATTACTGTAGGGCGAAAAGTTAAGGCTTTAGCATGAAGGTGATTGGAAACCTCATTCTCAAGAAAGTTGCTAGAAAATTGCTCTTCAATACCCTCCCTCTTGATCGCTTGGGAATAAAGCTCTCTCCATGTGCTAGGCTCTTGAGTAAGCTGCTTCCACTGCTTACAAGTAAGACTTGCTAGACACCAATCTTGCAATTTTAATTCTGCAAAGGTTTTTAATCCAATCTTTGCATATTCGATCGTGTTTAAGGAAGAAGGGATAGAATTTTTTTGGCTCTCCTTAATAGCCGATAATGAAGAAGAATTAAGATATAGATTCACCGCACCCATAAGCTTACCTGCTTGCCACTCATTTTTAGCATCCAATTTGCGTTTTAATACAACGTGTAAGCTTATTTATTATTTATATGCATTCTGGTTAATTGATCTATCTAAAGCCCTAGCAAGCTAGATGTAAGGAAAGCTTTTCATTCTTTTGCTAATTTCTCCCTCTAATTGGGATTTGGCTAAATTTTCTATACCATCAATTTATTGATTATTTCAACTACCCCCTCACTTTTTAAGTAGAATAGCTTTCCTGGCCATTTGCTCGGTTTTATTTCACTTATCCCCAGCAGAAAAAAATTTATACATCAACAGCCTATTTCATAAACCTTCAACATTTTATTCTTTATTTATTATGAAAGAAAGTTGTGAGCCCTCTTCTATCTAAATCATACTGCACATGGACTTACTAAACCTAATGAAAATTGGAGATAAATTCTTTTATATTATGATAAAATACTTTTATTATTAAAGAATGGTTGCCATAGACTTTGAGAGGGCTTTCTAGTGCTTTCATAGCATATTGAGTGGGCTCATCTATCGTTTTTAAAATAGAGGTAAATTTATTATAAAGTCTAGCGATACTGGGATGGTTTTTATCCAATAGGTCCTGGTTGATTTTAAGCGCTTTGTTGATATACTTAATCGCCTGCTCCAAATTTCCTTGCATTTGATAGAGCTGTCCTAAGTTTTCATAATCTACCGCACTCAGTAAATGCTTTTTGCCGTGGAGCTTAAGATTAGTTTTAAGAGATTGCTTTCCACAAGCAATCGCCTTTTCTAGCTTGCCTTGATTATGGTAGATTGATGCAAGGTTATTATAATAAACTGCTTGCCTGGCATGCTCATGATCTTTACCCGAAGCTTTGATGTGAAATTTAAGTATCTTTTTGGCGTATTTAGCCGCTTGTTTTAAATCTCCTTGAGCTTGATAAATCTTTTGCAAATGTTCGTAATCCATTGCAATGGAGAAATGATTTTCTCCATAATGCTCTAGATTAAGGTGGAGGGCTTGCTTCATACAATCGGTCGCCTGTTCTAATTTGCTTTGACATTGATAGATAATCCCCAGATTTTTATAGAAAATTGCTAGCTGAAAGTGTTTTTTACCAAAGCAATTAAGACTAATATGGAGTGCTTTTCTAGTATATCTAGCCGCTTTTCTTAACCTTCCTTGTAATTGATAGATTTGTGCCAGGTTGTTGTAACGGATGGCTACCTTATGATAATCTTTACCATATAGCTTAAGATCAACGTCTAGGGCTTGCCTGGCATATTCAAGGGCTTTTTCTAACTTTCGTTGACTGAAATAGATCGTACCCAGATTGCTGTAATGGCTGGCTATCCTAGGATGAATTTTGCCAAAGAACTTAAGATCTATAACAAGCGCTCGATTCATATATTCAGCCGCCTGTTCCAAATCTCCCTGAGCTTCACAGATCGTTCCAAGATTACCGTAGCGAATTGCCATTTTAGGATGATTTTCACCAAAAAGCTTAAGATCAAGGGCGAGCGCCTGCTCGACACAATAAATCGCCTGGGTTAATTTTCCATTGGTGTTATACATGCGTGCCAAATTATTGTAACGAATCGCCAGGTGAGGATAATCCATTCCGGTAATTCTAAGATCAATCTCAAGCGCTTTCTTTACACATTTAATAGCTAATTTAAGATTTCCTTGAGATTCAAAGATATTGCCTAAATTGTTATAGCGAATAGCTATGAGTGGATGATTTTCCCCCACCATGCTATAGCCAATGGAGAGGGCCTGATTAGCGCATTCCTCAGCCTTTTTTAATTTCCCTTGGTTAAGATAGATCATTCCTAGGTTATTGTAACTTCTTGCTATATGATAAAGATTTTTTTTATTCTGTTTAAGAGCAGTATTGAGTGCCCTCGTGTTAATCTCAATCGCTTTCTCTAAATTTCCTTGAGCGTAGTAAATCGTAGCGAGAGTATTCCATGCTTCTACGTCTCCTGAGCTGGCTTGTATGGCTAATTCATAATACTTTTTTGCTTCTTCATACTGCAAAAGCCTTAAAGCTATAAGGCCCTGTGTTTGAAGCGCATTATTATTTAAAACAGAAGTTTTAAGAATTTCTTCATTGCCAGCTAAAAACTCTTGGATAGCCTTGTGAAAAGGAATAAATATTCCATAAATTTTTTTTATTTTTTCTAAGGTTTTATGATCCAATGCTAAACATTTTTGGACGATTTCAGGCTCGTCAAAACCAAACGGCTTGATAAGAGGATTCATACTATCATTTTGAGCTTGATAGTAAGTATAGGTTTTAAGACGCATGAATAGTGCTATACTCATCCATTCTTTTAACTTTTTAGCTGCCTCGCCTGTTAGAATTTCTTGCTGATTTAGCTGATCAATCCTAGCGAAAGTATCTGAAGAAGCCATCTTTAGAAGAAGAGCAAGTCGATCTATAGCCAAATGGGGAAAGCGATAAAAGTCATTCTTAGCTTTAAAAAGCATACCTTGTTTTTCTAGCGTTTCTACTCCAGGCTCAAAATTTTTCATATCTTGCTGGATTAAATGATGCTTGGCTAGATGCTGGCGAAGGGTAAATTTTTCCTGGTAAGGTGTATCTAATCTTTCTTGAACTTTTTGGCTATAGCGCCTGGTTAGCTCAGGATTGCCTAATAGGTGAGTGAAAGTTAAAAGTTCCATGGGAAGATGCGGCTCTTGATCATGCCACCATCCACCCTCTTCATTTTTAGCGATATATTGCGCCATCTTTTCTGGAGTGTTAATAAGCTCAAATGTATGGCGGTTTCCGAAAGGAGTTTTACACCCCTTTCCTTTCACTCCTTCACCATCAAAGCAAAACCCTCGTGGAGTCCTACCATCAAAAAAGCTTATAGCCTTTAAACAGGGGATATTTAGAGCAGGCAGGATAGTCTCTCCCAGATTAATAACTTTTAGGTGAAGGAGAAACGTAAGAGATTTGAAATATTTTCTAGTTGTAGGAGTATTTTCTTGCACAAGAATGCCAAATTCTAAATCGGAGTAAGGTGTCATCTCTTCCCTAGCTAAAGAGCCAAATCCTATCATGGCATACTCACAGGGACTAGCTCCTAAAGCCTCTTCCGATTGATTCACCAGAATGCTAAAAAAACTCTTTACACCTTGAGTAATCTCGCGGTAGAGCTCTCTGACCTCTTCAAAAGAAGGATCTTCAGGAAAAGTTTGCATCTTTTTCTCTATCTGATTTCTAAAAACTTTCAATAATTTGCGATTTTCCACAAAATATGCTTGCCTTACATCAAGGTTTAAAAGCTTTTCAGTACAGAGCTTAATAAGTAAGATTTCCACTTTAGATAACTTGCTTCTAATTATTTCATGTCTTTTGGCTGAAGAAAAATCATGTAAAACGTAATTATAAAGGCCTACAGCTTGAAGAAAAGTTTCTGCGGTACCTTTTTCTACATAAATATCTCCCAGCTTTTCTATACAAAAACTTTCTTGCACGAAGTCTTTTTCATAAATAGCAAGTTTCAAAGCTAGCGTATAAAATTCTTCTAATTCATTTATCTCACCTTTAGGTAAATGATAATTTGCGCAATCAATAGAAGAGGTGATCTGTTCTAGGTAGTTATTGAGTTTCTGCAGGTAAGCAGGTAATTGATGAATTGGGTAAAGTTGCAAAAATTTGATATTGTCGAATTGGCTATTTTTAAAAATTTGAGTCTCGTATTGCGCATCAAAGATATCCTTTAGCTCTCTATCATTTAAATCATTTCCCGAGCAAAGCATACTCTTTAAAGTTTTAGAGGGCAAAGAAGCTAAAAAAATAAAAGGATTAAAAACATCATTCTTATGGTTAGCCTTAATTTCCTGGTTTTTACCTTCAAGCCTAACACTAAAGCTTTTTTGATAAAGTTTTTTCCCTAAAGAAGTTTCTTGAATGAGCAGTTTCCATTCTTTGCATACAGCTCTTAATTGGCATAAATCTTGCTCTTTTAATTCTTTAAAGATTTTTAAGCCAATCTTTCTATATATATCTGGATAACCTGTAGGATAAGCTAACTCTTCTTCTATTTTTCTAAACACAGGAAATATAAAATGATGCCTATGTATACTTTCTATATTCATTAAAATTATTATTAATTATTTATTAGAAAATATTTATAATATCATAATTATTTATTAAACAACACAAAATAATATAAAGTTAATTAGTTTATGAAAAATACAAATCAAAAGGTTAAGAGAATTAATAATATTTTAAATTCTTTATTCTTAGATGATAGGGAGATAATGCGGCTCAATAAAAACACCTAGGATCACCCTTTTTAAAATTTTAAAAGAAAAAAATGAAAGAAGCAGAGTTTTTAACCTTATTAAAGCCAGGGTGTTTTGATGAGAATTATTTGATAAACACCTTACCTAGTAATCCTCTCAAATAATTAGGTGCATAAGTGGCATTCCGTCTAGCATCGGTAATCC